>NZ_BAAHAR010000009.1:0-150832 GCF_054777395.1 Nocardiopsis oceani | reverse complement strand
TTCCGTGGTGGTTTTGGCAGGAGGGTCACACTCGGTCTCATTCCGAACCCGGTCGTTAAGTCTCCTTGCGCTGATGGTACTGCCCTGTGGTGGGGTGGGAGAGTAGGTCGCTGCCACGGTTTTTCTTGGGGGGGTTGTTCCTGCGGGGGCAACCCCCTTATTTTTTTCACGTGTGGTTCAGTTTTTTTGAAATATATTCAAGGGATCATCCTTTCATTGGGTGATCCTTTTTATTCTGTTCTTTATGTGAACAGGAGTGCGCTTGGTGAACATCCTACTCCCGTGTAACATTGGTCACCTGCGTAAACATTGATTACCCACGATTTGAATATTGTAAGGATAGCCTTTCCTGGGTTAGGCTCGCCTATGTTGTGAGCTCGGGCCGGCCGAGTCTTATGCCCGTGAACCTCGGTAGGAGAAGCCCAGATGAACACGATCCCCCAACGGTTCAAGCTCGCGCTGGTGGCCGTTCCCGTCTTCGCTCTGATGGCCGCGGCCTGTGGTGGGGACGGTAATGGTGGCGCCGCGTCCGGGGATGACGACGCGGAAGACGCCATCACCATTTACTCCGGTCGCGATGAGGAACTGATCGAGCCGCTTATCGAGGACATGCGGGAGGCCACCGGCCTCGAGATCGATGTCCGTTACGGTGACACCGCCCAGATGGCCAACCAGATCCAGACCGAAGGCGACCAGACCAACGCGGACCTGTTCATCGCCCAGGACGCGGGTGCACTCGGACTCCTGGTTCAGGAAGGGCTGCTCGCCGAACTCCCCGGTGACATCACCGACCAGGTCCCGGACGAGTACCAGGACGGCAACGGTGAATGGATCGGGCTCTCCGGCCGTTCCCGAGTCATCGCCTATGCCCCCGACAACGTCGACGAGGTCCCTGACAGCGTCCTCGACCTGACCGACTCCGAATGGGAGGGCAGGGTCGGTATCGCGCCCACCAACGCCAGCTTCCAGTCCTTCGTCACCGGCCTTCGGGTGATCGAGGGCGACGAGACCGCGGAGCAGTGGCTCGAGGACATGGCCGACAACGACGTCCAGCTGTTCGAGAACAACCGTGCGATGTTCGACGGCCTCGAGACCGGCGACATCGATCTCAGCCTGAACAACCACTACTACTGGTACGAGCGCCTGAAGGAGACCCCGGACGAGGTCACTTCGGAGCTGCACTACCTGCCTGTCGCTGACGCCGGAAGCCTCGTCAACGTCGCCGGTGCAGCCATCACCGCTGACGCGGCGAACCCGGAGGGCGCTCAGACCGCCTTGGAGTTCCTCATCGGTGAGGAGGCCCAGACCTACTTCACGGAGGAGACCTCCGAGTACCCGCTGGTCGACGGGGTTCCGCCCAACGAGGACCTTGAGGAACTGGACAGCCTCGAGCAGCCCGACATCGATCTCACCGATCTGCACTCCCTGGACGAGACCGTCGAGATGATCCGCGAAGCGGGCCTGGAGTGACGGACGTCCATCCTGGACGCACACAGCCGGAGTCGCCCCTGAAGACGGGCGGCTCCGGCCGTGCCGTGTCTGTCCCCTTCTCCCTGCCGCTGTACCTACTGGCCGGAACCACCGCTGTTCTGGCCGTGCTCCCCCTGCTGTACGTGCTCGTCCAGGCCTTCTCGGACGGACCGGGCACCCTGTTCGACGCACTCACCCGCGGCCGGACCGTCGAACTGCTGTTCAACAGCCTGGTTCTGACGGCGACCGTCACCGCGGGCTGTCTCATCCTCGGGATCGGGCTGGCCCTGCTGGTCGCCCGCGTACGGCTGCCCGGCGGTCGACTCTGGGCCCTGGTCGCCACGCTTCCCCTGGCCATCCCGAGCTATGTCGCCGCGATGGTGTGGATGGAGGCCGTCCCCGAGGTCCAGGGGTTCACCGGCTCGCTGATCGTCCTCACCCTGACCTGCTACCCCTACGTCTTCCTCCCCGTCGTCGCCGCGCTGAGCCGGGCCGACCGGGACCAGGAGGAAGTGGCGCGCTCTCTCGGACGCGGATCCCTGTACGTGTTCTTCCGGGTGACCCTGCGCCACGTCCAGCCCTCCGCCGCGGCGGGATCCCTCTTGGCGGCGCTGTACGTCCTCTCGGACTTCGGCTCCGTAGCGACCCTGCGCTATGACACCATCACCAGGGCCATCTACAACGACTACGCCAACCGGTTCGACATGGCGAGCGCGGCCTCGCTCAGTGCTCTCCTGGTCGCCGTCACCCTCCTGGTGCTGTGGGGCGAGGCACGGGCACGCGGACGGGCGCGGTTCAGCCGGGTCGGCGCCGGTGCGACCAGGCTCCGGCCGCCCAAGGACGTTGCCGGGGACCTCACCGCACACCTCTCCCCCGGTCCTGCCCGTGCCGCACGTGGCCTGGTGAGCGGCCTCCTAGTGCTGCCGTTCGTCCTGGTTGCATCGGCCGCCTTGGTCTTCCCTGTCACCAGCCTCAGCTACTGGATCGTCCGGGGTACCTCTGCCGGAATCGACCTGCCCCGCATGACGGAGACCGCGCTGACGACGCTGGGCGTCTCCGCGGTGGCCGCGGTCCTCACCTTGATCCTGGCGCTTCCCGTCGGAATCCTCGCCGCCCGCCACCGGGGCCGGATCCCCCGCCTGCTTGAAGGCGCCACCTGGATGGGCTATTCGATGCCCGGTGTGGTGGTGGCGGTGGCCCTGGTCTACTTCGCGGTCAATCACGCGTTCGCGCTGTACCAGCAGCTTCCGCTGATGATCTTCGCCTACGCGCTGCTGTTCCTCCCCGCGGCGGTCGGCTCGGTGCGCAGCGCGGTCGCCCAGTCCCCGCCCGGACTGGAGGAGATCGGGCGTTCGCTTGGCCGTACTCCCCCGCAGGTGTTCACCAGGATCACGTTGCCCCTGGCGTTCCCCGGCGTCGCGGCCGGCGGCACTCTCGTCTTCCTGACCTGCATGAAGGAACTTCCGGTGACCTTGATGCTGCACCCCACCGGGATGGAGACCATCGCGATGCGGCTCTGGAGCGCCACCAACGTGGGCCGGTTCGCCGAGGCCGCGCCCTACGCGATGATGCTCATCGTCCTGGCTTCGGTGCCCGCGTTCGTACTGGGCCGCAAGGCCACGGCAATGGAGAGGTGATTCCATGAGCGGTCTCGTCGTCGAAGGGGCGGAGAAGTCCTTCGGCCGTACCGGTGTACTGCACGGGGTCGACCTGCAAGTGCAGAACTCCTCGCTCGGTGCCCTTCTGGGCCCGTCCGGTTGCGGCAAGACCACACTGCTGCGGCTGGTCGCCGGGTTCGAACGGCTGGACGCGGGAACCCTCCGGGTCGGTGACCGGGTGCTCGCCAGCGGCCGGGCCGTCCACGCGCGACCAGAGCGCAGGGGTGTCGGTGTGGTTCCGCAGGAGGGGGCGCTGTTCCCCCACCTGTCCGTAGCTCGCAACGTCGCCTTCGGCCTGGGCCGGAACTGGCGTGAGCGGATGGGTGGACGAGCCCGCCGACGGGCCCGCACCGAGGAGGTCCTGGAACTGGTCGGGCTCGTCGGGTACGCGGACCGGATGCCGCACGAGCTGTCCGGCGGGCAGCAGCAGAGGATCGCACTGGCTCGGGCTCTGGCACCGGAACCCGAGCTCGTCCTGCTGGACGAGCCCTTCAACGCCCTCGACCCGGCCTTGCGGACGGGGCTGCGCGAGGAGGTCCGGCAGGTACTGCGCACCGCCGGGGTCACCGCGCTGCTGGTTACGCACGACCCCGAGGAGGCGTTGTCGACCGCCGACAGCGTGGCGTTGATGCGGGAGGGCGAGGTCGTCCAGGCCGGGACGCCACGTGGGGTGTATGAGCGGCCGGGGGACGCGGGGCTGGCCAAATACCTGGGGGAGACCGTGGTGATCCCGGGGGAGCTGCGTGCCGGCCGGGTGGAGTGTGCGCTGGGCGCTGTGGAGGCTTACACGGTTGGCGACGCCGGAGAGGGGTCCGTGGTGCTGCGGCCCGAGCGGATCGATTTCGCCCTTGAGGGTGAGAGCGGTTCAGGGGAGGGGGTGCTCGGCCGCGTGGCCGACGTGACCTTCGCCGGGCACGACAGCGTGGTGCACCTGGCCGTGGAGGGGTCGGGCACACGCGTCAGAGCGCGGTCACACCGTCATCCCGCCCCCGAGATCGGTGCGCAGGTGTGGATCCGGGTCTCCGGGGAGGTCGCCTTCTTCACGGGTGAGGCCGCGCAGGCGCACGGTTGGGAGAACCGTTCGGCGGTTGCGGCGGGCCACCACTGAGGAAGCCCGCCACGTGGCCGAGGCCGGGGCACCCGAGGGTGTTCCCGGTGTCGGGGAGGCCGGGAGCGGGATCCGGTCAGCCGCTGCCGGAACGGTGCCCGCCACTGGCCGGAAACCGTCGAACACGGCCTAATCGTCGTCGGCCTCCGGCGTTTCGATGAGTTGCCGCAGCAGGGCAACGAAATCGTCCTCGCTCATTGCCGACCAGTCCACGTGCTCGTTCATGTTCAGCGGTCTCCCCAAACTCCGCACCGATAAGCCTCTGAGGGCGGTATTGGTTCGAGAAGTCTGGGTTAACAACGTGTTGGCGCAGGTGGGGGAGCTGGCCGGAATGGGCCCCGGTGTTTGCGGTCCGTCAGACGCGCTGTTGGAGGGCGCTCCGGCACTCGGGGCAGCGGCAGCGCTTGTTGTAGCCGGTGACGCTGCCGTGGGGCAGGGAGGGGTCGCGCTGCTCGGTGAGGGTCGCGTCGAGCTGTTCGCCGAAGGGCTTGAGGACGCGCGCTGTGGAGAAGACCTGCTTGGGGTTGATGCCCAGCTCTCCGGCGGCGTCGTCGATGTGCTTACCCATGCGGAGTTTTGCGATGAGGCGTGATCGGGTGCTAGGGGGCATCTGGGCCTCCGCGTTCGCGATCAGCTGCTCTGCGTCGTCAATCGGGTAGCTCATGGGTTTCCTCTACATGTACGGGTACGCCCACCGGGGCGGGCACCTCAAGCATCGTACGCGCTTTGCCCCCGCAAGTATCGGGCTGAGCCATACGTGACATGAAGCTACAACCCCCGCAGTACGGGCCTTGCTGCTCGCGCATCCCGCCCGTCGCGCGTGCCGTACACCCCGCGGGACGCCCTCCGAGGCGTCGGCCCGGGGTTCTCCGGAAGGGCCGGACGGGGCCCCTGGGGGCCGAGAAAAGGGTGTTGGGCGCTCACGAGTCATGTGACTCCACTGTACGCAACTCCAGTTACTTATCGTAACAAAGTGCGAGTTTTCTTGATGTCCGGTGCGCCCTATCCCGCGGCTAATGCATCGAAACGGCCGCACTTTTCTAGAAACTCATTGCTAGATGCTAGGCCCCGTGTTTCGCTGGTGGCATACCCTCGCCACTCTGCGTCATTGGATCAGTGTTATGACCAGCCCCACGGTCCGCCGACGGCGACTCTCCGCCGAACTCCGCCGCCGCCGTGTGCAGGCCGGCATGACCCTCAACGACGTGGCGGAGGAGCTGGAGTGGTCACCGGCCAAACTCGGCCACATCGAGACCGGCATCCGCAAGTGGCCCTCGGTCATGGAGATCTCCGCCCTGCTGCGGCTGTACGGGGTTACCGGAGGGCAGCGCGAGGCGATTCTGACCCTGGTCCGCGAGTCGCGGCTGCGCCCTTGGTGGACCGAGTACGAAGACGTTCTCTCCTCCGCCTACGTGGGAAACGAGGCCGGTGCGGTCTCCGTGCAGTCCTACGCGGGCATTCTCGTTCCGGATCTCCTCCAGGTCCCCGACTACACCGCGACGCTCGCGCGCTCCCTCGGCCATGGAGAGCACGGAGCCGAACGCATGGTCGCCGCCTACCTCAAACGCCAGGAGATCCTCGACTCCGGCTCCCTGCGCCGCTACCGCGCGGTCATCGAGGAGGACGCCCTCCAGCGCGTCTCCGCCGATCTCGGGCTGTTGCGCGCCCAGACCCACCGGATCGTCGAACTGGCGACCGAGTCCGAACGGGTGACCATCCAGCTTCTGCCGACCTCCGCTGGCCCGCACCCAGGCCTCGCCGGGCCCTTCTCGATCCTGGAGTTCGAAGAGGACGAGGCTGACCTGGCCTACGTCGACGCCACCCAGGGCGGAGGGATTGTCGAAGCCGATGAATCGGTCCGTTCCTGCCGGAGAGTTTGGGATCATCTCACCCGGATAGCGGCGTCACCGCAGGCCAGTGTGGGGATTCTGCGCCGGATGGCGCTCCTGACCTAGTTGGACGGGCCCGCCACAGGGGCGATCCGAGGAAGAAGCCGGTGTGATTCCGTCCACCGTGGCAGGGATCGCCCGCCGTGGCTTGCTAGTCTGCTAGGTGACAACCTCATAAAGTTGGCCATGGAGCCCTCGCCTCAAGGCGGGAGCCCGTGCGTACGACCGGTTTTCCAAGAGAGAAAGGTCCGGACAGTGAAGAAGATCATCGTTCTGGCACTGGTGGCCCTCGGGGCTTTCGCCGTCTACCGCAAGATCCAGGCGGACCGCGCAGAGCTCGACCTGTGGACGGAAGCCACCGCGGCCAGCGAGAGCTGATCAGCGGATCCATCTGGCCACCGATCGGGGGCCGGGAGGTTACCAACGGGTCGTCGGTGAACACCCACGAGTGTCACCGAGCGTCCGTATCAGAGTGACACGAAGACGTGGGTGGGCCGACAATCCCGTGGTGCGACCCACGGCTTTGTGCTGTATCCGGTCCCTGGTCGGCCCACGGGCGCCGAAGCTCCGGCGCCGTGACCGGGACCGCTTCCCGAAGCGGGTATGCTCTCCTAGGTGACCAGGTCCCAGACCCGGTCCAAGGGGCCATAGCTCAGCTGGCAGAGCGCCGGTTTTGCATACCGGAGGTCAGGGGTTCGACTCCCCTTGGCTCCACAGAGAAGAACAGCAGATCAGGCGTAGTAGACGGGGGCTCCCAGCGGGGGTCCCCGTTCGCTGTTTCCGGGGTCCGGTGCACATTTAGTACAGGAGAACACGGGCAGGCCGCCTCTCGGAGCGCGGCCGACCGCTCTTTGGCGGGACCGCGAGAGCGCGCTACCCGCCTACGGCACCGTCGATGCTGCTATCTGCATGCCGGCCGCACCGGCCGCAAGAATGTACGTCGCCGTGTGCTCGCGGACCACGGGATCGGGAGCCGAGACCTGATCGAGCAAGATGCCGTCCATGACTGCACAGACGAATCGGGCGGCCGCCAGCGAATCGGGCCCGGGTAGTGACTGGGCGATCTTGGCCACGAACCGATTCCTGGCCGCGGTGACGATCGCCTCCCGGCGCGGATTCCCCGAGGCGTCGAGATACAGGTGGAACCGCGCGCGGACGTGATCGGGTCGCGCCAGCATCGCCTCGGCCACGGTCTGGGCGCGCCGAAGCAAGGCTCCGTCATCTCCGTGTGCAGCCGCCTCTCGCTCGGCTTCGGAGATCTCGTGCACGAGCGGGAGATCCAGGTCCGCCACATCGTCTCTGAAGCGCTGCGTCTCTACCCGCCTGCCATGATCTCGGTTCGATATGCCATCGAGGGCTTCGCACGAGTCGGCTTCGTCATTTCCTCTGGGGAACCCCAGATCCCCGGGCCAGCCGGGGCGGCTCAGCCACCAGCGGTGGCTGTGGTGGGGTCGATGGTGGAGTGGACCATACTCACCCGACTTACGGGGAACCCGCCACGATCGGCGTGCTCGCGCACGGTGGCCACATCGGGTGCTTCGCGTACACAGTACAGGCGGTCATCGGTGACGTAGCTGTGCAACCAGCGGTGGTCGACGTCGAGGCCGTCGACCACGGAATTGGACTTCGCGGCGATGTCGGCCAGCTGGTCGGCGGTCAGCTCACCGGCGCCGGGGAGGTCTCGTTCGATCACGTAGATAGGCATGGTGGGCGTCCCTCCTCAGCTGGCGGGCTCCGTGGCGCCGAACCGGCTGACTGGGGCCCGGTGATTGCGCAAGTGATGAGGCTTTCAGGATATCGGGTGCGCACAGGCGTGTCATTACGGTCCTCCCACGGGAACGCTCGGCGGAGGCCCCGTAGCCGGGGCCGGCGAGCGGACACGGCGTCCCCGGCCTGTTCCAGGGGTGCTGTCCGAGGCTTGCGCTGTCGGCGTCCCCGTTCCTGTTGCGCCCTGATAAATATGTGGTCTGGGTCTCTCTTTGGGTGGGTATGAACCCGTGGTCCGTGCCAACGACAGCCTCGTCTGTTTCAGGTGACGAGGGCCAGGCCTCCCCCTTTCTCCTACCCCCAACCCCTCACGGCCTCTGTCGCTGGCTCACCGAGGAATCAGGTGATGTATGCGATTGGCTTTCGCACGATCCGACGACCCCGATGACGGCAGGGTAGGCGCGACTCCGGAGAGTGTCGCCACCCTGACCGGACGCGGTCTGGAGGTGGAAGTCGAAACGGGTGCCGGCAAGGGGGCCGGCCACTCGGACCAGGACTACCGAGACGCAGGAGCCGTCATCGTCGACGGCGATACACTCTTCGCCCGGGCGGAGACGGTCGTGACCGTGGTCCCACCGTCCGTCGAGCGACTCGCGACGATTGCGGAAGGCGCGACCCTGATCGGGCTCCTGCGCCCGGTCCACGAAACGGACGTGGCCAGAACTCTGGTGGAGCGCCGGGTGACTGCGATCGCCATGGAGTTGGTGCCGCGCATCAGTAAGGCCCAGTCCATGGACGCGCTGTCCTCCCAGGCAGGGATCGCCGGGTACAAGGCTGTACTCATCGCGGCCAACGGGGTCGACAAGCTCTTCCCCCTCTCGATGACCGCGGCCGGAACGGTGAAACCGGCCAGAGTGGTCGTCCTGGGCGTCGGAGTGGCGGGCCTCCAGGCGATCGCCACCGCCAAGCGCTTGGGCGCCACGGTGAAGGCCAATGACGTCCGAGCCGCCGCCGCTGACGAGGTGAGCTCGCTCGGCGCGGACTTCATCCACATCCCCGGTGTCACCGACCAGACCGACGGTGCCTACGCGAAGAAGCTGGGCGAGGAACTCACCAGGGCGCAGCACGAAGCTCTGGCGCCCCATGTCGCCCAGGCCGACGCTGTCATCTGCACGGCCCAGATCCCCGGGCGGCCCGCACCGACCCTGCTCACAGCGGAGATGGTCGAGCGGATGCCGACCGGCTCGGTGGTGGTCGACCTCGCCGCGGAGGACGGTGGCAACTGTTCCCTCACCGATAGCGGTGGCCAGGTCGACCACGGCGGGGTGCGGGTCATCCCGGCCCCGCAGTTGGCGCGCAGCCTTCCGAGCGAGGCCAGCGCCCTGTACGCACGCAACATCGTCAACCTCCTCTCCCGGATCGTCACTGACGAACGAGAGCTGGACGTCGACGCGGACCCGGAACTCAGCGGGTTCGTTCTTGCCAAAGACGGTGAGATCCGCCATGAACCGGCCGCGGCCGCGCTCGCGTCCGCCGGGTCGGCCGACTCGATGGGGGCCGCCTCATGACCGGCACACTCGTTCTCGCCGTCTACGTCTTCGTGCTTGCCGCCTTCCTCGGGTACGAGTTGCTCACCAAGGTGCCCCCGATGCTCCACACCCCGCTGATGTCGGGCGCCAACGCCATGTCCGGTGTCGTGGTGATCGGTGCTCTGGTGCTGGCCGGATCCACGACCGGCGTGACCGCGACGGTCTTCGCTGGGCTCGCCGTGGCCCTGGCCACCGCCAACGTGGTCGGCGGCTTCATGGTCACCGACCGCATGCTGGGCAGCTTCACCACTGGAAGGAGCAAGGAATGATCGCGGTGGAGCTGGTCCAACTCTCCTACCTGGTACCGGTGGCGCTGTTCGTCATCGGACTCAAGCGCCTCTCCAAGGTGCGCAGCGCGCGCCGGGGAAACTTCATGCTGGCGGCCGGCATGCTGCTGGCCGTAGTCATCACCCTGGTGGAGATGGGAGTGGTCGACTACACCTGGATTATTGCCGGGATGGTCGTCGGAGCGGCGGCCGGAGTGGTGATCGTGGTTCGCGCTTCAGCCACTTCCATGCCACAGGTCGTGGCGCGCTTCAACGGCTTCAGTGGTGCCGCCGCGGCCCTGGTCGCTCTCTCCCTGTTCTGGGACAGGGTGGTGGCCCCGGACACTGGCGGGATACCGCTGAGCACCCTCGGCGTGCTGGAGTCCATCGCCCTACTGATCTCTGTGGTGATCGGGGCCGTGACCTTCTCCGGGTCGATTCTCGCCGAAGCCAAGCTGTGGGGGCGCCTGAGCCGCCTCAGCAGGGTTCCTGGTCGTGCTCCGCTGCTCATCGCGGGGTCGGTGCTGGGTGTGGCCTCCGCGGTCACAGCGCTGGTCCTGACGGACGTGCGGTTCGCGGCCCTGGCCATCCTCGGCCTGCTGGTCCTGAGCCTCCTGGTGGGCTTCCTCGCGGTCGCGCCGGTCGGCGGCGCGGACATGCCGGTGATGATCTCACTGCTCAACTCGGTTTCCGGCCTCGCCGTCGCCGCGAGCGGATTCGCGATCGGCAACACCATGCTCATCATGGGCGGCATCATCGTGGGCGCCGCGGGTCTCATGCTCACCCAGATCATGTGTGTGGCCATGAACCGCACCCTGCTGAGCGTGTTCGCGGGAGGTCTCGGTGACGGGGCGGCCCTCGAAGGCGGGAGCGACACCTACGAGAACGTGGTCGGCTCCGATCCGGAGGAGGCCTCCATGGTCCTGGAGGTGGCCCGGAGCGTGGTGATCGTTCCGGGCTACGGGTTGGCGGCGGCCAGAGCCCAGCAGGCGGCGGCCGATCTCGCCGACGTTCTAGCGGACCAGGGCGTGGAGGTGCGGTTCGCCATCCATCCGGTGGCCGGCCGCATGCCGGGCCACATGAACGTCGTCCTGGCCGAGGCGAATGTGCCTTACGAGCGGCTAGTGGAGATGGAGCGGATCAACCACGACTTCGCCAGCGTCGACGTGGTGATCGTTGTGGGGGCGAACGACGTGGTCAACCCCGTGGCCAACGCGGCCACCGGTTCCCCGATCGCCGGGATGCCCATCCTCGACGTGGAGAACGCCAAGCGTGTGATGGTGGTGAAGCGAAGCCTCTCCCCCGGATACGCGGGTATCAAGAACGAGCTCTTCGAGCGGGACCACTGCTCGATGCTCTTCGGGGACGCCAAGCAGGTCCTGGACGACCTTGTGCGTGAGCTCAAGGCCAACGCCCCCGCCTGATCCCACCCCTGCCCAGTCTCCTTCCAGTAGACCCCGCCGTCCGGTCGTTCCAACGGCCGGACGGCGGGCCCCGAAACAGGGATGGGAAATCCAAATGGGGGTCCCATGGTCCGATTGAGGGGGTGGCCTCTGTCCTCCAGAGGACAATTATCCCTGGTTTGCGTCGGTTTCTCATAGTTACTAATCAGTAGTTCCGGGGTCGTTTGTGCGGGTGGGAATTGGGTGGCATGTGGGGTTGCCTAGGGTGTACGGCACTAGCGTCCGCATAGCCCGATCGGGTGGGTTCAGTGTCCAGGTGTCCAGTTCGACCAGGCCTGTCACGGTCGGGTGAGTCGCTCATGGGATGACGCGTAGTCGCAGGTCACCCGGCTTGCCGAAGAATGGTCTGAGAGTGACCTTTCATTACGGTTGCACGGGGGTGCTCGTATCACATGCAGTAACCCTGCGTGTGTGTATGATGACACTTCCCCAAGAAGCAATGGTCCTAGTGGGCCATATGAGAAATAGGCCTCTTGGGGTCTGTTGGTGAACTCGGCCGATCCGTAGTTTCGACACCAACGACAACGAGGAACACAGCCCGCCGAAACGATCGACCCCCAAAGGCGAGCCGTGCGGCCCCCCGCCCGGCATCGTGCACCGTCCTCGCATCGGCCAGCTGTCCCTCGTCCACCGAAGGCCATGCCGAACGGTGGGTTCCGATCACCACACATGCTGATCTTGGGAGTGGGGCAACATGTGGAATGAGAAGATGGCGGCGCGTGCTAAGTGCCGCGAAATCGACCCCGACGCCTTGTTCGTACAGGGCGCCGCACAGAATCGCGCGAAGTTGATCTGCCGGGGATGCCCGGTGCGCACCCAGTGCCTCGCCGAGGCCCTGGACAGTCGGATCGAGTTCGGTGTCTGGGGAGGCATGACCGAACGCGAGCGCCGGGCCCTGCTGCGTCGGCGCAAGGATGTCAGCAGCTGGTACGACCTGCTCACCAGCGCGGAGCGCCGCTACACGGAGGAACAGGCTCAGCAAGAGCCGGTACGTACCCCCGCGGCCGCTGTCGCACGGCACTGACGGAGCCGCCGCCAGGGAGGGGAGCCCGGGCGGATCTGAGCGCCGGTACGAGGATGTCCGCGTACGGCCTGGCCACCGTGGTGGTGTGAGGCGAGTCCCGGCCGAAGCCGATGTCGGCCCCCTCAGCGGGGAGGCCGACTCAGGGGAGGATCAGGGACGACCCCCATAGCCGCGCACGGCGCTATGCCGCATCATGGATGGAGGCGCGGCCATCCTCGTAACGGCCGCGCTCGGCGAAGCGCATTGGGAGTGGGGATGGCCGTGCAGAACCCTCAGAATCCGCAGCGGCGGTACCCGTGGGATCAGGGCACCGCGGCGCCGCAACCCCAAGTCAGGCTCACCCACGCCGACCGTGACGCGGTCGCGGAGGTGCTCCGTGAGGCCTACTCGCAGGGGCAGCTGGACGAGGAGGAGTTCGACGAGCGGCTCGACAAGACCATGAAGGCCAAAGTGGGCTCCGAACTCGCGCCGCTCACGACGGACCTCGGGGTCCAGATCTCCGCGGACGGCGGAGCCCGTCCGGCCGGAGCCTCCCTCACGGAGCGGAACCGCTTCGCGGGAGGAACGAACACGGACGGGGGTAGGCGTACGGAGAACCCGGCGGAGAAGGTCGGCGCGGCGGTGGGGCACCTGTCGCCGTACTTCTTCCCCGTCCTCACCCCGCTGGTCCTGTTGCTCGTCAGCGGGAACAGCTCGCCCTACCTGCGCAGGCAGGCGCTGGAAGCGTTGAACTTCCAGCTCTTCTGCATCATCGGGATGATCGCGAGCGCCCTGTTGTTCTGGCTGGTCCTGCCGATCCTCACGCTGCTGGGCTTCGCCATCGGCTTCTTCATCCTGCCGATCTTCGCGACCGCCGCCAGCGCGATGGGCCGGGACTGGAAGTACCCGCTGACCTACCGCCTCATCAAGGACGACTGAGACGGCTGAGCGGGAGGTCCGGCCCCGGGCCGCAAAGCGCGCGCCTCGGTGCGTGCCTCAAGACGCGGGCCCTCATGTGCTGTTCCAGCACGGTGCTCCATGCGCGGTTCCGCCCTGGGGCGGGGCCACTGCGGAAGGGCCCCGCCCGAACCGGCGGGAGGGACGTCAGCGTTCGGGGCGCCCGTTGTCCTGTGCGCGGCTGTCGCCCTTGGCGGCGCGCACTGTCTCCTTCGCCTTCGCCTTGGTGGCCTTGGCGGTGTCGGCCGCGCTGTCAGCGGTGTCCGAGGCCTTCTCCTCCAAGTTCTCGCGGGTTTCGCGGACCTGATCGCGGGCCTGGTCCAGGTGCTCCTGCCATTCGGCGTCCTGGGAAGCCTGCCGCAGCCGGATGAGCGAGTACACGACCACACCGCCGACCACCGCGGCCCCGCCGATCAGGACCCCGCGGGGGATACGGCGGTTCCCGCTGCGGAACAGCCGCAGTCCCCGCCGACCCGGGTTGGGGTCGATTCGCTGCGCGGCCGTGGTCAGCAGCCCCGCCACCCGCGGTGCCACCGTGTCCTCGACCCGGAGCGCGGCGTTCTCCAACCGGGGAGCGGTCCAACCACGCGCCTGGAGGAGCTTCACGGCAGCCTGGTCCCGGGCCTGGTCGGCGTACGGGCCGAACCTGTCAGCCTGCTCCTGGGCAAGCTCTTGCAGGCGGGCGAGGGTCGCTTCCGCCTCCTTGCGGGCCTGGCGGGCCTTGCGACGCTTGGAAGTGATAGGCACGTCGTCAGCTCCTTCGATCGTTCACTGGTTCGTACGGTCCCACTACCCGCGGCGGCCGACGCATCACGGCCACTGCGGGCGGCTTCTCGTCGTCCTTCCCTGTTATCCGGGTGTTATCTCAACATACGTCCTCTGCGTCTGTGATCTACGTTTCAACACCGGCCGTCGCGAAGTGTCTTGCGAGTCGGTATCAGATTCAGTCCGGAGCTGGGCCGGAACCCTCCGCGGCCGGGCGGGTTCAGGCGGAACGCAACGAACAGAGCGGTAACGTGAGCACGTAAATCGCACTCGACCGAAAGGCACTGAGGTGTCGGACTCCACGGGTCAGCCCACCGCGCGGCTGAACACCACCAAGGGAACCATCGTCGTCAAGCTCTTCGAGGAGCAGGCGCCGGAGACGGTCGCCAACTTCATCGGGCTTGCCGACGGTTCGAAGCAGTGGATGGACCCCGCCACGGGCAAGCCGTCCAACAGCAGCCTCTACGAGGGCACGATCTTCCACCGTGTCATCGACGGCTTCATGGTCCAGGGCGGGGATCCGCTGGGCACCGGTCGCGGTGGCCCCGGCTACACGTTCGCCGACGAGATCCACCCGGACCTGCGCTTCGACCGTCCGTTCCTGCTGGCCATGGCCAACGCCGGACCGGGCACCAACGGCTCCCAGTTCTTCATCACCGTCGGTGAGCCGAACTGGCTCAACGGCCGCCACACCATTTTCGGCGAGGTCGTCGAGGGAAGTGACGTCGTCACCGAGATCACCAATGTCGCGACGGACGCGCAGGACCGTCCGCGCGAGGACGTGGTGGTCAACAGCGTCGAGATCACCCGATAGGGCGACCCCGCGCTGCGACACAGAGGAGCGACGAGCCACCCATGACCGCATCTCCCCCTCCGCCCGGGGCCTCTTCCGGACCCGGCCCCGAACCGGGAACGCCGCGCACGTGTTACCGGCACGGCGACCGCGAGACCGGGGTCAGCTGCACCCGGTGCGAACGGCCGATCTGCCCGGACTGCATGGCCGAGGCCTCGGTGGGGTTCCACTGCCCCGAATGCGTCGCGGAGGGGAACCGGAGGGTGCGGTCCGCGCGGACCACCTTCGGGGGCAAGGTCGTCCAGAAGCCGTACGTGACCTGGACGATCCTGGCCATGATGGCGGTGGGCTTCGTCGTTCAGATGGGCACGGAACCGGCCCTTCAGGCCGTCCCGTCGCCGCTGGTCGAACTGTTCAGCATGTGGGGCGTCGGGGTCCTGCAGGGTGAGTGGTACCGGCTGATCACCGCCGCCTTCCTGCACGGCAGTGTGATGCACCTGCTGTTCAACGGGTACGCGATGTTCCTCCTGGGCCAGCAGCTGGAGCGGTGGCTCGGGCACGGCCGGTTCCTCGCCTTGTGGGCCATGGGCGCACTGGCCGGTTCGGTGCTGAGCTTGCTGGTCTCACCGACACAGCCCTCGGTCGGCGCTTCCGGTGCGATCTTCGCGCTCTTCGGTGCGGTGTTCGTGATCGGCCGACGCCTCCGGCTGGACATGCGGATGATCGTCGTCCTGCTGGGGCTCAACCTCGTCATCACCTTCCTGGTCCCCAACATCTCCTGGACCGCCCACATCGGCGGCCTGGTGGCGGGTCTGGCCATCGGTGCGGTGTTCGCCTACCTGCCGCGGCCCTCGGACAACAAGACCAAGGCGTCCACGCGCACGCTCGTGCACGCCAGCCTGGTCACCCTGTTCGGGTTGCTGCTGTTGGCCTTGGTCGTCTTCGCCCCGATGATCTGGTTCGTCGTGATGTCGTCGGCCGCCTGAGCCGCTGCCCCGGAACACGGCGGCCCCAGAACGTGGACAAGGCCCTCGGAGAGCTCTCCGAGGGCCTTATCCATGCGCGGACCACCCAGAGAGCACGTACACGCGGGCATACCGAACAGAGCTACCCACAACCTGTGGATAACCCTGTGGAAAACCAGATAGCTGGCCGAACGCCCATTCCGGGTCGTTGGCGCCGTTATGGGACCGTCGACTGGGGTCGTCGCGGCCGAGGGGAAAGGGGCCGGGGGTCAGTGCCAGCGCGTCGACAGGATGACGGCCACGATGATCCCGCTGAAGCCGATCAGCAGGTTCCAGTTGTGCCAGTCCTGCATGTAGGGCACGTGGGTACCCGCGATGTAGTAGACCCCGATCCAGAGAATGCCCAAGATGAAGAAGCCAAGCATCGTCGGCACGAGCCAACGAGGACTGACCTTCGGCTTCTCTTTGGAAGGAGGCGGAGTGTAAACAGCCTTCTTCTTGCGATCGTTGCGGGACTTGGGCACGGTCGCTGCTCCAGTATGTGGGGCGGTTCGGAATGAAACCACAGTCTACGCCCAGCGCCGGTCCATCGTCACCGTCGGGAGGTCCCAAAACCTGAACGGATGGGGCTTGTAGGGCGCGGCAAACCGGCGCACTGGGAACACGAAAGCGGGCCGCGCTCCCTGAGCACGGCCCGCTTCGGCCCGGTCGGCCTGCCTTGTACCTAGCGGCTCAGCCCTTAGCCGCGGCCGGGGCGGAAGCCGCGCTCGTCATCGTCATCGTCGTCGTCATTCGGCGGAGGGTCGTCCGGGTCGGTGGGCAGGTCCGGAAGCGTCGGTTCCTCGGGTTCGGTGGGCTCGTCCGTCGGATCTTCGTCCGGAGCCACGGCCAGTGTCACGACCACCGTGGTGTCGGCGTTGACGCTCTGGTCGGCTGCGGGCGACTGGTTGATCACCGTGCCCTCGGGTGCCCCGTCCTCTTGCTCCTGGAAGTCTGCACTCAGACCCGCTGAGTCCAAGGCGGACTGGGCCTGGTCCTGGGTCATCCCCTGGAGGTCCGGAACCTGTACCTGGTCCGGGCCGGAGGAGATGATCAGCGTGACCTCGTCGGAGGGAGCGACCTGGTTGCCCGCCGACGGCTCCGTGCCGATGGCGTTGCCTTCCGCGACGGTCTCGTTGGCCCTGTTCTCCGTGGTGACGTTCTCGAACCCGGCGTCGGTCAGCGTGGACATCGCGTCGGCCTCGGACTGGCCCTCGACGCTCGGGATCTCCAGGTCGCCTGGGCCGGAGGAGACGTAGATGACGATCGAGTCGGTGGCCTCGATCTCTGCCCCGGCTTCGGGATCGGTCTCCAGGACCGTCCCCTCCTCGGCCTCGTCGTCGGCCTGCTCCTCGGCGCGGAAGTTCTCGAAGCCGTCCTCGGTGAGTTGGGCTTCCGCCTGTTCCTGAGTGCTCCCCGAGAGGTCGGGGACAGCCATGGTCTCGACCTCGGCGCCCTCCTGGTTGAACAGGAAGAACACTAGAACGAGCGAGCCGATCACGCCGAGCGCCAGGAGCAGCCACAGGGCGGCCTTTCCGCCGCCGCCCTTCTTCTCGTCCCGGTAGTCGTCGTAATCGTCGTAGTCGTCGTACTCCGAGTTGTCGGCGGGGGGCAGCGTCGTGGTCGCGCCCGCAGCGGCCATCGCCATGGTGCCGGCCTGGGTCGGCATCCCGGCCAGGCCCCGCTGGATGTCGGCGCGCATCTCCGCGGCGTTCTGGTAGCGGTCCTCGCGGTCCTTGACCATCGCGCGGAGGGTGACGTCCTCCAGCCAGTCCGGTACCTGCGGGTCCACTTCGGACGGCGGGACCGGATCCTCACGGACGTGCTGGTAGGCGATGGACACCGGTGAGTCACCGGTGAACGGCGGCTGCCCGGTGAGCAGTTCGTAGAGCACGCAGCCGGTGGAGTAGATGTCGCTGCGCGGGTCCACCCGCTCGCCGCGCGCCTGCTCCGGGGAGAGGTACTGCGCCGTGCCGATGACCTGCGAGGCCTGCGTCATCGTCGCCTGGTCGTCACTCATCGACCGCGCGATACCGAAGTCCATCACCTTGACGTCGGCGTTGCGGGTGAGCATGACGTTCGCGGGCTTGATGTCCCGGTGCACGATGCCGTTGTCGTGGCTGTACTCGAGCGCCTTCAGGATGCCGTCCACCAGCTCCGCCGAGCGTTCCGGCAACAGCTTGCGGTCGTCGTCGAGCAGCTCCTTGAGCGTGCGCCCGTCCACGTACTCCATGACGATGTACGGGATGGACACCCCGTCGATCATGTCCTCGCCGGTGTCGTACACCGCGATGATCGCGGGGTGGTTCAACGAGGCCGCGGACTGTGCCTCCCGGCGGAAGCGCGCCTGGAAGACGTGGTCGCGGGCCATGTCGTGTCGGAGCGTTTTGATCGCGACGAGGCGGTCGAGCCGTAGGTCGCGTGCGCGGTGAACCTCGGCCATGCCGCCGCGCCCGACCACCGAGTCGAGTTCGTAGCGTCCACCGAGGAGCCGGGGCTGGGACATGTCGTGCACTAATCCTCGTGTCTTCCGGAGGCCGCCCGTGGGCCGCCGCCTACCCTGAGCGTCTGCCGCTCATTGCTTGGTCACGGGTCTTGCTCTCATTGCTAACGGGCTTCGGGGTCCTCATCGCCGGGATCCTCCGGAGGGGGATCGTCGCCGGGATCATCGTCGCCGGGATCATCGTCTTCCCCGTCGTCTTCGGAATCCTCGTCGCCGTCCTCCTCTGGGGCGGTGGGTTCCTCTTCGCCTTCCCCCGGAACGGGGTCTTGGGTCGGTTCCCCCTCCTCGGGCTGAGTGTTCCACTCGGGGGTCTCCTCCACCGGCACCGGGACCTCGGGCTCCTCTTCTTCCGCCTCCTCCTCGGTGGGAGTGGGCGACGGAGTGGGGGAGTTCTCCGAGACCGGGGGCCTCGTGGTGTCGTTGACGTTCTGCGTGTCCGGGTCTTCACCGAACAGGAACCCGGCGAAGGCCACCGCCACGATCAGGATCGTCGCGGCCAACGCCGCCAGGATGACGGGAGCGCTGATCCGGCGCTTGGAGTCGGAATCCTCGGCCAGCGTAGCTGAATCCCCGTCCTGACCAGCGGGTACGGCGGGCTGACCGGCGGTTCGGCGGGCCGAGGGTGTCGGCCCCGTCCGAGATCCGGGTTCGGGAACGGTGCTGACCACCATGGTCTGGGCCAGGCCGTTGAACCCCGTCGACGGGGTGGGCGGCCCGGTACCCGCGTTGGAGCGGATCACCGCGGCCAGGTGCGCGACCTCGCCGGCCGACGCAGGACGGTCGTCCGGCTCCTTCGCCAGCATCGAGGTGACCAGGTTGTCGATCTCGGCCGGTACGTGGTCGGGAAGCTCAGGCGGGTCGTCACGGGTGTGCGCGAGGGCGAGGGCCACGGGGCTGTCCCCGGTGAACGGGGGCTGGCCGGCGAGGCACTCGTAGGCCACCACACCGAGCGCGTACAGGTCGGACGCCGCGCTCGCCGGCCGTCCCGACGCCTGCTCGGGCGAGATGTACTGGGCGGTCCCCATGACCATGCCGGTCTGCGTGAGGGTGACCGACATGTCCCCGCGCGCGATGCCGAAGTCGGTCAGTTTGAGCTGGCCGTCCCCGGTCACCAGTAGGTTTCCGGGCTTGATGTCGCGGTGCACCACCCCTCGGGAGTGCGCCGCGGCGAGCGCCTTGGCCGCCTGGCAGATGAAGTCGAGCGTCTGGTCGGCGCTCAGGTGCCCGTGCTCCCGCAATACCTGGGAGAGGGGTTCGCTGACCACGAGCTCCATGATCAGGTAGGCGCGTCCGTCCCCTTCGCCGTAGTCGTAGACCTGGGCGATACCCGGGTGGGACAGGCCGGCGGTGATCCGCCCCTCCGTCCGGAACCGTTCTCTGGCCGTCGGCTCGGCCATCTGGGCCGGGTGCAGCAGTTTCACGGCGACCGAGCGGTTGAGCAGCGTGTCGGTCGCCCGCCACACCGTGCCCATCCCCCCGGAGCCGATCTGCTCCTCCAGGCGGTAACGGTCACTGAGAACGGTCCCGATGAGTTCACCGGGACCGCTCTGCGAAGACGGCTCGTAGGCGCTCACTACAGAACCACTGCCTCCATCATCTCGCGGGCGATCGGCGCGGCGAGCTCGCCGCCGCTGCCGCCACCGTGTTCGATCACCACCGCGACCGCGACCTCCGGGTCGTCGGCGGGTGCGAATCCGATGAACCAGTTGTGCGTTCCGCGGTCATCGCCGGTCTCAGCGGTACCGGTCTTGCCAGCCACGTCCACGCCCTGGATGGCAGCGTTGGTACCGGACCCGTCGGGTCCGGTGACCAGAACCATCATGTCCGTGAGCATAGACGCGGTGCTGGCACTTGTGGCCTGACTGTAGACCTCCGGTGTGGTCTGGGTGACGACGGAGCGGTCCGAGTCGCGGACCGATTCGACGAGGTAGGGGTGCATGACCTCGCCAGAGTTGGCCACACCTGCCGAGACCATCGCCATCTGCAACGGGGTCGCTTCGACGTTGGACTGGCCGATACCGGCTCGGCCCAGGATGTTGTGGTCCTCCTCGGGCGGGGACAGGCTCGGGGTCACGCCCATCGGCACGTTGAGCGGCTCGTTCTCCTCGTTGAAACCGAAGGCCGTGGACTGCTCGGCCAAGGCGTCGCCGCCCATCTCGATCGCCCAGTTGGCGAACGAGGTGTTGCAGGAGATCTGGATCGAGTGCGCCAGGGTGTCCGGTTGCCCGCCGTTGCAGGTGCCGTCCGGGGTCGCGTTGGGCAGGGTGTGCCCCATGAGGTCCAGGGTGTCCGGCGCGTCCATGGTGCTTTCCGGGTCGGCGTCCAAGTGCTCGATGGCCGCCGCGGCGGTCACGAC
This sequence comes from Nocardiopsis oceani, assembly GCF_054777395.1. NCBI lineage: Bacteria > Bacillati > Actinomycetota > Actinomycetes > Streptosporangiales > Nocardiopsidaceae > Nocardiopsis > Nocardiopsis oceani. The sequence goes on along the minus strand of NZ_BAAHAR010000009.1, from coordinate 130,301 downwards.
CTTGAATGTCGAACCCGGGGGGTAGCGCTCGTTGAACGCCCGGTTGAGCAGCGGCTGGTCCTCGTCCGCTTCCAGGTCGCCGTAGTTGTCGATGGCCGCGGCCTCGTCGGTGATGCTGGAGACGTCGTTGGCGTCGTAGGACGGGTAGGAGACCGAACCCAGGATGGCGCCGCTGTCCGGTTCGATGGCGACCGCGGATCCGTTCATGCCGAGGCTCTCGAACCCCTCGAATCCGGCGGTCTGCACGGCGGGGTCGAGGGTCAGCTCGACCCGTGCCCCCTCGGGCTCGCGACCGGTGATGATGTCGCGGAAGTTGCGCACGGCGAGCCGGTCGTCGGTGCCGTCCAGCAGGGTGTTCTCGGTGTTCTCGATCCCCGAGGCCCCGTAGCTGCGGAAGGAGCCGACCACCGGTGTGTACATGGTGCCGTCGGTGTACATGCGCTGGAAGCGCGCCGGGTCGTCACCCTCGGAGATGTCCTCGGAGTAGGCGACGTTCTCGTCGCCGATGACGATGGGTCCGCGCGGTTCCGTGAGGCGCTCGGAGTACTGGCGCGAGTTCAGCGGGTCCTCGCGGATCGCGTCCGCCTGGAACCCCTGGATCCAGGTGAGCTGGAGCATCAGCGCACCGAACAGGATCATCGAGAAGACGCTGAGGCGTCGGATGGTTGTGTTCATCGCCGGATCACCTGGGTGGCCCCCTCGTCCTGGATCGCCTGCGGGGCCGGACGGCGCGCGTTGTCACTCATCCGGAGCAGCAGGCCGATCATGAGCCAGCTGGCCATCAGGGCGGAACCGCCCGCGGCCAGGAAAGGCGTGGTCATACCGGTCAGGGGGATGATCCGGAGCAGACCGCCGAGCACGACGAACACCTGGAAGCACATGACGAAGGCCAGGCCGCTCGCCAGCATCTTCACGAACAGCTCTCGGGAGGCCAGCGCGATGCGCATGCCCCGCTCCACCAAGAGGAAGATGACGATCAGGATGGACATGAGGCCGGTCAGGCCCAGGTCCTCGGCCAGTGATGCGAGGATGAAGTCGCTGTCCGCGGCGAAGATGTGGTGCGCTTGGCCGCCGCCCATGCCGGTGCCGAACAGGCCGCCGTAAGCCATACCGATCTGGCCCTGCACCAGCTGGGCACTGCCGCCGAGCCGGTCGTAGACCTCGGGGTCGTAGGCGTGGAACCAGATGTCGACGCGCTGGCGGAAGTGCCAGAAGACCTGCATGGCCAGGGCCGCGGCCGCGACGAACACGCTGACGCCGATGATGACCCAGGACGAGCGCTGCGTGGCCACGTACAGCATCGCCAGGAAGGTACCGAAGAGCAGCAGCGAGCTCCCGAGGTCCTTGGTGATGACGAGCAGGCCGATCGCGGCGACCCAGCCCACCACCATGGGCATGAAGTCACGCGCACGGGGCAAGTCCATGATCTTGAACCGGCCGACCTTGATCTGCTTGGCCGCCAGCGACAACACCTGCCGCTTGGTGACCAGATAGGACGACAGGAAGATGACCAGCGCGATCTTCGCGAACTCGGAGGGCTGGAGCGTGAAGCCGCCGAACCCGATCCAGCGGCGGGCGCCGTACTCGGAGATACCGAGGCCCGGGATCATCGGCAGCGCGATCAGGATGATCGCGGCCAGGGCGCAGATGTAGGTGTAGCGCTGCAGGACCCGCGGTTCCTTGAGGAAGAACAGCAGGGCGATGCACATCGCGATGCCGACCGCGGTCCAGATCAGCTGCATGCCGACACCGGCGTGTTCGATGTCGCCGGAGTCGGCGGCGTCGAGGCGCCAGATCATCGCCACGCCGATCCCGTTGAGGAACAGCGCGCAGGGCAGGATCAGGGGGTCGGCGTAAGGGGCGATGAAGCGCAGGGCGACGTGCGTGGCCAGTGCCATGGCACCGAAGATCAGGCCGTATCCCCACATCGCTGCGGGGACCTGGCCGTTGAGGTTGAGCCCGGACATCGCCATCGCGCCCATGGTGATGACGATGGTGATCCCGATCAGGACCAGTTCGGCGTTGCGCCGTTGAATCGGCGGCAACTCCGTGGGTGCTTCGTGGCCTGGGGCGCTCGTGGTGCTCACTGGGTCACCCCGATTCCTCGGTTTCGGTCTCCTGGCCGGCCTCGTCTTCGTCGGCCGGGGTCTCTTCGGCCGGGGACGCGCTCTCCTCGAGCTCCGCGATGACGCGGTCGGCATCGTCCCGGTCGTCGACCGGGATGGTGCGCGTGACGTCCTCGCGGTCGGTCTGCTGGAGGTCGTCGAGGCGGAGGTCGGTGACGTCGATCTCGTCGGACAGGCTGAAGCCGGCGATGTCGGTGTCGATGCCCTGGTAGACGCTGACGGTCTCACCCTCGGAGGAGACGCCCACGTAGAACTGGCTCTCGACGTACTGCCGACCGAAGTAGTAGCCACCGCCCGCGACCAAGGCGACCACGACCAGGAAGACGATGACCATCGGCCACCAGCTGCGGGTGCGGTACTCGGGCTCCGACTGCTCCTCGCGCGGCGGAGGCGCGTCGTAGTCGTCGTAGGAACCGTACGGCTGCTCCTCGTAAGGGGCTCCGTAAGCGGGGTCGGCTTGATCCTGATCCGGGTACTCGGCCTGGACGGGGTCCATCTCGGCGGTGTCGCCGCCGTTGCGGCGCAGCTCCTGGGCGCGTCTGGCCGGGCTGCTCTCGTTCGGCCCCGTGGATTCGTCCCGCTGGTCCGCCGCGCCGACCGTCTGAGCGCCGAACGTCGGACCCCCGCGGTCGGAGTCCGTCTCGATGACGTCGGCCACAACCGCGGTGATGTTGTCCGGCCCGCCGCCGCGGTTGGCCAACTCGATCAGCTTCTTGGCGGCCGTGCGCGGGTCGGCCTCCTTGGCGAGCGTCTCGTGGATGGTCTTCTTGCTGACCACACCGGACAGGCCGTCCGAGCAGAGCAGGTAGCGGTCGCCGACCTTGGCCCGGTTGATGGAGATGTCCGGGTCGACCGGCGTCTTGCCGTCGAGCGCGCGCAGGATCAGGGACCGCTGCGGGTGGGTGGCGACCTCTTCCTCGGTGATCTTGCCCTCGTCGACGAGGGTCTGCACCAGGGTGTGGTCGTGGGTGATCTGCTCGAAGCGCGAGCCGCGCAGCAGGTAGGCGCGCGAGTCACCGATGTGGATGAGGGCGACCTGGGAACCCGACCACAGCATCGCGGTCAGGGTGGTGCCCATGTTCTCCAGCTGGGGCTCCTGCCGGATGCGGATGGCGAGCGACTCGTTGGCCTGCTCGACGGCGCGCTGGAGGATCTCCGCCATCTCCTCGCCCCGAGGGTCGTCATCGGAGTCGAGCTGACGGATGGAGGCGATAGCGATGGAGCTGGCGACCTCACCGCCCGCGTAACCGCCCATGCCGTCGGCTACCGCGAGGAGGTGTTGGCCGGCGTAGCCGGAGTCTTCGTTGCCTTCGCGGAGGCATCCTACGTCGGAGTACGCCGCGTATCGGAGAGCGATTGTCATTTGCGCAGTTCCAGGACGGTTTTGCCGATACGGATGGGCTGACCCACCGTGATGGGCTGGGGGCGGTTCAGCTTCTGCTGGCCGAGGTAGGTGCCGTTCGTCGAATTGAGGTCTTCCACGAACCAGCGGCCGTTGTCTGTGTAGACACGCGCGTGGCGACCCGACGCGTAGTCATCGGTGATGACCAGCGTCGAGTCGGGGGCACGTCCGATGAGGATGGGTTGCGAGGCCAGATTGACGGTGGTTCCCGAGAGCGGGCCCTGGGTCACAGCCAGGATCGAGGGCTCGTTGCGGCGCGGCCTCTGCGCCCGCGCCGACTGAGACGACGCCGCCCGGCGCTGGGGAGGGCGTGCCGCGGGGCGAGCCTTCTTCTTGGCCTTCTTCTTGGACTGCCCGAAGAGGTCCGTGCGGATGACGCCGACCGCCATGAGGACGAACAGCCAAAGCACCGCGAGGTACGCGATCTTGATCAATATGAGGGTCAAGTTGGACATCGAACTGCTCTTCAGCCCCTGTCGTGCTTCGGCCGGGGTGGCGGTCATCGGCGCCGCCACCGTGTCTGCCCCACCTTCGAGTCGGTGAGTCTAGGTCGCTGGCCCGCGGCCCAGCCGGCCGCGGCCATTCTGTCCGATCGGTCAGGTCTTCGCGGAGACTACCCGCCCGCCCGGATATCCGACAGCAGGTCCTTATCGGGCCTGACCCGGACTTCGACCTTTCAGACGCCTGATCGGCGCGGTTGGTTGCGGTCCGGTTGGGGCCAGATCGCCCGACTTCTCGGAATTGAGGGTCAGTCGCGGCGGAAGGTCATGGTGGTGCGACCCAGGCTGACCCTGGTCCCGTCCACCAGCCTGGCCTGCCTGACCTGCTGTCCGTTGACGAAGGTCCCGTTCGTGGAACCCTTGTCCTCCAGGATGACTTCCTCGCCGTCGACTCGGATCTCCACGTGGTGGCGGGAGACCCCGTTGTCGACCAGGCGAAGGTCACAGTCGGTGCCGCGCCCCAGCAAGGTGACCGGGGTGGTCAGCTCGAAGGACTGCTGCGTCCCCTGGCTGGCGATATTGCCCTCAGCGGTGGCGCCACCGGGTGAGATCAGCAGTCGCGGGCGCCCGTTCTGCGGCTGCCCCCCGCCTTGACCCGGATCACCGACCGGCTGACGGACCTCACCGTCCTTCACCATGGTCCCGCGGACAACCCCGGACCTGATTCGGAATCGGCCCGTCTTCAAGCCGTCGTCAGACCTGAACTGGACCCGCACCGGACCGACGAAGGAATAGCCCTGCTCGGTCGCGTAGTCGCGGGCCAGCTTGGACAGTTCCTGACCGAGGCTGTCGGCGTAGACCTCCAGGCGCTCCTTGTCACTGGCCGACAGCTCGACGATGAAGTCGTTCGGGACCAGGGTGCGTCCCTGGGCGACGATCGCAGCGCGCTCGTCCATTTCCCGCTGGACAGCGCTCGCGACCTCGACCGGCTGGAGCTCAGACTTGAAGGCCATCGCGAAGGTGCCTTCGATCATGCCCTCGAGCCTGCGCTCGAAGCGTTGGAGCACTCCCACGAGGTACCTCCCTTTGTACTCCACTCCGTATGTGTAGACGATCGTAACCGTGTCGGGGTGCCCCTGGTTTCAAGCGCACCCCTGTGAAGGCCCTCCGAGAGGCCGGGCCGGGCCCGGCCGCAAACCGTGTGCAACCCACCTCGAGCCCGTGCTAGCCTTATTCACGTCGCCAGGAGGAACAGGCAAAACGCCCGGAACTCCCAGCAACACAACTTAATGCATGTCACTCGGGCGGGTGGCGGAACGGTAGACGCGCACGGTTCAGGTCCGTGTGTCCGAAAGGACGTGAGGGTTCAAATCCCTCCTCGCCCACTCGACGAGGACGACCCTGGTCGCAAGCTGTGCTTGCGACCAGGGTCGTCTCGTCTTTTTTGGAGGGACGACCCCCCAGACCCCCCGGTGTGCCGCTCGGCTGCGGGGGCCTCCGGCCTCCTCGCCTCGCGGCACCACCGTGGCTGAGCTGGGTGATCGCGCTCACGGCCGGGGTGATCCGTGCGTGCTCTTGCTGGGTGGTGGCTGAGCTGGGCGATCGCGTTTGCGGCCGGGGTGATCCGCGAGCTCTCCTGTTGGGCCACCATGGCTGATCGCGGCTTTCCCCTGTTTCTGGTCCGTCGTCCTCTGCCTCTAATGATCTTGGATTGTTAGGTGGAAATGGGCGTTATGGGGCCGGATGCGGCCATGGGAGCCGGGGTGGCCCGGCTCCCATGGTTGTCAGACCGTGGCGCCGTCCAGGTCCCAGACCCTGAGGTGGCCGCACATTCCCTTCTTGAGCGCTTCTGAAGCCATTTGGGCGGTGTACACGGCGGACTCCGACAGATGACCTCCGTCACCCCGTTCCAGGGCCTCCAGGTGCCGCTGAGCGGTCTCCGCCTGCTGGACCACCCCGTGGCGCACGTGGTGGTGCCACCCGGCCGCCTTCTCGCGCACGAGGTGCACCGCGGACCCGTACAGGTCCGCGAGGACGGACGGGCCCTCGCGTTCCACGCGGTCGCGCAGCTCCAGGTAGCCCTGGACGGCGAGATCGCGGCGGGTGCGTGCGGCTTCGGCCTCTTGTCCTGGTGGGAGCACGGTTGCCCTCTTGTAGGCCTCCGTGTCGGCCAGCACCTCCTTCGGATAGGTCAGCACTGCGTCGCCCGCCTCGGGGAGGCCGGCGTTCTGCATGACTACGAGGAGCTCCAGGTCGCCTTCGTTGACGAGCCGGTGCACGGTTCCCGGCGTGAACCACAGCAGGCTGCCCTGGCGGAGCGGCGTGCGCTGGTATCCGTGGGAACTGAGTGTCTCCAGTGCACCTTCGCCGTTGAGGACCACGTAGCCCTCGGCGGAGGCGGTGTGCAGGTGCGGGGATCCCCCGGCGAGACCGTCGGCCGCGGTCCAGTCGTAGACGTACAGGTGCGAAACGGCGGTTCCGCCGGGGAACGGGGTCATGGCCGCTCCAGCTCGCGCGTGCCGAGAGCGGCGAGGTCCTTCGCCTCTTGGTCGCCGTCGGCGATCACCACCGCATAGCGGTAGGTGAGGGTCTCCTCCGGGGCGACCGCCACTTCCTCGTCGAAGAACGGTGCCGGACAGACACACGCGAAGATCCCGCTGCGGACGAACCACCGGACCGGGTGCCCCGGGTTCTCCGGGGCGTCGACGAACACCAGGGTCGAGGACCGGTCGGTGCCGTCGTGCCTGCCGGTGAAACCGAGCCAGGGGGAGCGGGTCCCCATCAGCTCGTCGGTGCCTTCGACGTGCTCGGTGCGCGCCGTCCCCCCGCTGAAGGAGCGCGGCCCGCGCCAGAAGAGGCCGCCGTACCCCGCGTTCGGCCTGCCCTCAGTGGTGGGGCTGCCGATCGGGACGGTCTCGCCGGTCAGGTTGGTGAAAGACGTCCGGAACACCAGGGTCCAGGCGTCCTGCTCCGGTGCCACGGTGACCTGGAACGAGCGCTTCTCGGAGAACCAGGTGTCACCCTGCTGGGTGACCCACTCCAGGGACTCGTCCACCGCGACCCGGTCCGGGGAGGCCTCGATGCCGTCGAACTCCATGTGGACCGTGGAGCCGTCGTTGTCGAGCTGCTGGTAGCCCTTGTCCCGCAGATAGGTGGGGCCGCCCCAGAAGTTGGCCGATCCGACGTTCGGCAAGGACCAGGCGATCCCCTTGTGCCAGACGTGGTCGTGCGGACGGTAGAGGCTCACCGTGTCCCCGCCGAGGGTGCGGAGGGGGTGGAAGTAGGGCCTCGGCGACTCCAGCTGCACGTCCCAGGGCTCGTAGACGTACCGGAGGAGTTCACGGCCTTCGTGGCTGAGCCGGAGGGATCGGCCCTGTTCGTGGACCAGGGCCAGTCCGTTCGGTTCGGGTTCGTTCGGGCTCACGCTGCTCCCTCACTGCTCGATGAAGTACTGCTCGGGGTTGGTCGGCCCGGGGTCGTTGTAGACGGCCGAGGTGGGCATCGAGTCGGGCACGTTGCGGAAGTGGTCGGCGACGATCCCGTACTGGTCCGGGGTGAGGCTGATGCCCATGGCGTAGAACTGCTCCTGGGACACGGCCAGGAAGTCCTCCATCAGTTCGATCCGCAGGTCGGGGTCGGGCTCGGCCTGGACCTCGTCGTACATCTCCATGTGCTCCTGGACGTCCTCAGGAGGCTCGATGGAACGGCTGTCCTCACCGTCGGAGGTGTACCACTGGGCCCACGGGATGGCGAAGTTGGACTCACCGTTGTGCAGCGGGCCGTACCAGCGCGGGTCGTAGACGGCGTCCATCAGGCCCGCGTCACCGGACCACACGTTCGCGTCGTGCTCGTTGTTCTCCCGGTTGTTCTGCCACAGGGCGCGGTCCTCGGTGTTGAGGTCCACGTCGATGTCCAGGTCCTCCCAGAAGCCGACGACCATCTCCATGGAGTCGACGATGTCGGGGCGGAAGTCGGTGGGCACGGACAGGGTGAAGCGGACCGGTTCCCCGTCGGGGCTGACCCGGACGCCGTCCGAGCGCTCGTCGTACCCGGCCTCGTCGAGGATCTCGTTGGCCAGGTCGATGTCGTGCTCGGTGTACTGCTTGGCCAGCTCCTCGTTGTAGAAGGGGCTCTCCTCGCGCGGTGCGCCCTGCCAGGGTTCGCCCTGCTCCTGGTAGACGACGTCGATGATGTCCTGCCGGTTGATCGCGTGCGAGAGCGCCACCCGGAAGTCGTGGTCGTTGAAGATCTCCCGCAGGCCCTCGTCCTCATGGGTGAGGTTGAGCGAGATCATCGCCGTGTTCATCTCGCCCGGCACCAGCTCGAAGAAGTCGTATCCGCCGGCCTCGCTGCTCTCTGCGAGCGTGGGGCGGTTGCCCAGGGTGTTGAAGTGGCGGGCGTGCATGTCGATCTCGCCGTTGAGGGCGCGGACCAGCATGACCTCCTCGTCCTGGAGGATGTCGAAGTTGACCTGGTCGATGTAGGGCAGCTGGTTGCCCTCGGTGTCGATCTTCCAGTAGTAGGGGTTGCGCTCCAAGACCATGCGCCCGGAGTCGGCCAGCGGCTCCACGACCTCCCACGCGCGCAGGGTGGGCATGTCCGGGTTCTGCCAGTACTGGGCGGAGTCGAGAATGCCCGCCTTGTCGTCGAGCATCTCGATCCAGTCGGAGTAGCCCTCCTCCTCGGCCAGTTCCTCGGCGTCCTCGTTGTACTCGAGGTGGAACTCCTCCAAGTAGTGCTTGGGCTTCTCCACGAGCTGGTAGAGGATGAAGTCGTCCTCGATCCACAGGGCGTTGGGGTCGTCCCACGAGACGGAGAACGTGTAGTCGTCGATCTTCTCGCCGTCGCCCGGGTTCGACGCCGCCATGGGGCTGATGTCGTGGTCGTTGAAGATGTCGTTGAGCGCGAACAGCACGTCGTCGGCGGTGAAGGGCTCGCCGTCGGACCAGCGGATGCCCTCGCGGAGGGTGATGGTGACCTCGGTCGCGTCGTCGTTGTACTCCCACTCGGTGGCGAGGTTGGGGACGGCCTCGTCCCACGCGGGGTCCCAGCGGGTGAAGTTCTCGTACCCGACGGTCCGGCCGAGCCAGGGCCAGTCGTGCACGCCGAGGGTGGCGGTGTTCCACTCACCGCCGTACTGGCCGACCTCCTCGTGCGGCTCCACCACCACGGGCTCCTCCGGAAGCCGCTCCTCCAGCGGCGGGAGCTCGTCGTCCTCCACGAGGGTGGCGAGCATGGGCGCCTCGCCGACCCCCTCAGCCTGTTCGCCGTTGTCGGTATCGGGGTCGAAGGAGAAGAAGGTGCACCCGGTGGCCATCACGACCGCCGCCGTGCCCGCGGTGACTCCCAGACACCGCCTCGCTGTCGTACTCCGGTGTTGTCTCAATTGCCTACTCCTGCCTCTGTGCGGTGGATGCCCGGCTCGTGTCGGGCGGGGGATCGCTGGGGCCGGTGATCCCGGCCAGTTCGAGGTCGTCGGCGTGATGACAGGCGACCAGGCGCCCCGTGCCGACGGGGCGCGGTACGGGGACCTCGGTGGCGCAGAGCTCGGTGGCGTGGCGGCACCGGGGGTGGAAGGGGCAGCCGGACGGCGGCCGCGAGGGGTCGGGGACCTCACCTGTGAGCCGGATCCGCTCCCGTTTTCCGCGCAGCCGCGGGTCGGGGATCGGCACGGCCGAGATGAGGGCCTCCGTGTACGGGTGCTGGGGGTTGCGGAAGAGCTCCCGGGTCGGCGCCACCTCCACGATCCTGCCGAGGTACATCACCGCGACCCGGTCGCAGACGTGCTCGACCACGGACAGGTCGTGCGAGATGAACAGGTACGTCAACCCCATCTCGTCCTGTAGGTCCTGCAACAGGTTGAGGATCTGAGAACGGACCGAGGTGTCCAGGGCGCTGACGGCCTCGTCTGCCACGACCAGGCGGGGGCCGGGCACGAGCGCGCGGGCGATGCTCACGCGCTGGCGCTGTCCGCCGGAGAACGCGTGCGGGTACCGGCGCAGGTGGTCCGGGTGCAGTCCGACGCGCTCCATGACGTCGCGCACCCGTTCGTCCAGCTCCCCGCCCTTCAGGTCGGTGAGCATGCGCAGGGGTTCGCCGACGATGTCGCGCAGCGTCATGCGCGGGTTCAGGGAGGAGTGCGGGTCCTGGAAGACCATGCGCACCTCGCGCCGGAAGACCGCCTCGTCCTCGCGGGGCAGGTTCAGGACGTCGAGGAGGCGGCCCTGGCTGTCGCGGTACCGGATACTGCCCGTGGCCTCCGGCCGGGCGTGCATCACGCTCGAACCGAGGGTGGTCTTCCCGCAGCCCGATTCCCCGACCAGGCCGAGGGTCTCGCCCGCGTGGATGTCGAGGTCCACCCCGGCGACGGCGCGCACGTGGCTCGCTTCGCGCCTCGAGCGGCGGCCGCGGACCGGGTAGGCGACCTCGAGTCCGCGCACGCTCAGGACGGTCTCCGGGTTCTCACTCGGCATCGGCGGTCTCCTCACGGCTGGTGGAAGCGGTGCTGTCCCGAGAGGCGGACGGGCCCTCTCGGAGCAGACACCGGACCCGGCGGCCCGGTCCGGGGACCGTGACCGGCGGGACGGTGGTGTCGCACAGGCCTTCGACGGCTTCGGGGCACCGGGTGCGGAACACGCACCCGGAGGGCTGGGACCCGGGGTCGGGGATGGTGCCCCGGATGGTGGGGAGGCGGTCCTTGCGCGCGGAGCCCAGCCGCGGCACCGCTTCCAGCAGGGCGCGTGTATAGGGGTGCTGGGGGTCGTGGAAGACCTCGTCGACCGGCCCCTGCTCGACCACGGTTCCGAGGTACATGACGGCGACCTCGTCGGCGATCTCGGCGACCACTCCCATGTCGTGGGTGATGAACATGACGCCCATGCCGGTGTCGCGCCGCAGTTCGGCGAGCAGGTCGAGGATCTGCGCCTGGGTGGTCACGTCGAGGGCGGTGGTCGGTTCGTCGGCGATGAGCACGCGCGGTGCGCAGGCGAGCGCCATCGCGATCATGACCCGTTGGCGCATACCGCCGGACAGCTGGAAGGGGTAGGAGTCCACGATGCGCTCCGCGCCGGGCACCCGTACCCGTTCCAGGAGTTCCACCGATCGGGCGCGCGCCTCCTTGCGGGAGATGCCGGTGTGGACCCTGAGGGGTTCGCCGACCTGGTTGCCGACGGTGTGCACCAGGGACAGCGACGACATGGGCTCTTGGAAGATCATGGCCACGTCCCGGCCCCGGACTGAGCGGATCTCCCGGCCCGTGGGCCTGAGGGAGGCCAGGTCCACCGGTTCCCCTCCGCCCTCCGGGCGCAGGAGCACCTGCCCGTCCACCACCTTTCCGGGCGGCTCGACCAGCTGGAGCACCGAGCGCGCCATGGCGCTCTTGCCGCAGCCGCTCTCCCCGACCACACACAGCGTGCGTCCCCGGTGTACGCGCAGGTCGACCCCGTCCACGGCCCGCACCACGGCGTCGTCCGTGAGGAAGTGCGTGCGCAGGCCGCGGATGTCCAGGACGGCGTCGCTCTTCCCCTCGGGTGCCCTGGACGGCTGGGGGGTCGCGGACTCGTCGGCCGTACGGCTCGTCATCCCGGCCTCCTTACTTGTACGGGTCGGCGGCGTCGCGGACACCGTCACCGACGAAGTTGAGGACCAGGACGGCTACCGTCACCGCGACACCCGGCAGCAGGACCCAGGGGGCGCCGGCGATCGAGTGGATGTTCTGCGCCTCCTGGAGCAGCACCCCCCAGCTCACGACCGGCGCTTGGAGGCCGAGACCGAGGAAGGAGAGGGAGGTTTCGGCGAGGATCATGAACGGCACGGCCAGGGTCAGGGAGGCGATGATGTGGCTGGTAAAGGACGGCAGCATGTGTCTGCCGATGACGCGTCCGCTGCGACAGCCGTCCAGCCTGGCGGCGGTGACGAAGTCCTCCTGTCTCAGGGACAGGAACCGGCCGCGCACCACCCGTGCCAGATCTGTCCAGCCGATCAGCGAGAGGATCACGGTGATCGCCAGGTAGGTCTGGATCGCCCCCCATTCGCGGGGTACCGCCGCGGACAGGCCCATCCAGAGCGGGATGGTGGGGATGGACATGAGGAATTCGATGAGGCGCTGGATGAGGTTGTCGATCCGGCCGCCGAAGTAGCCGGAGATCCCTCCGAGGACCAGGCCGAGGACGAACGACAGCGCCACCCCGGCCAGGCCGATGGACATCGACACCCGGGTCCCGTGGATGATGCGCGACGCCATGTCGCGCCCGTTGCGGTCGGCGCCGAGGAAGTACACCTCCTGGTCGGGCTCCTTGGCGCCGATCAGGTGCCGGTCCATGGGGATGAGCCCCCACATCTCGTAGGACTGGCCCTGGACGAAGAAGCCGACGGGGACCTTCGTGGACTCGTCCGCGGCGTAGGTGTTCGCGTAGGTCTCCGGATCGCGTTCGACCTCGTAGTCGTGCACGTACATGCCGAGTTCGAAGCCGTCGCTGGTGTCCACGAAGTGCAGCTGTTGCGGTGGCGCGTGGGTGCGCGCCGCGTCGTAGGCGTGCGGGGTGCTCGGTGCCAGGAACTCGGAGAACACCGAGACGAAGATGAGCCCGATCAGCACCAGGGCGCCGAACACGGCGAGCTTGTTGCGGCGGAAGCGCCGCCAGATGAGGACGCGCTGGGGGACGTCGCCCGGGGCTCTCCCGGTGTCGGTGCTCGATCCGGGGGAGTCGGGCGATGGTTTGGGGAGTGCCATGGTTTTAGACCCTCTCGACGTGTTGGTGCCGGATACGCGGGTCCCACCAGGCCAGGAGCAGGTCGGACAGGAGGGTGCCGATCACCGTCAGCGCACCGAGGACGAGGATGAAGCTCCCGGCCAGGTACATGTCCTGGTTGCGCAGCGCCTCCACCAGCAGCGGGCCGGTGGTCTCCAGGCTCAGGACGATGGAGACCAGGACCTCGCCGCCGATCAGGGTGGGCAGGATCCAGCCGATGGTGCTGATGAACGGGCTCAGGGACATGCGCACGGGGTACTTGAGGATGAGCCGCCACTCGGGCAGCCCTTTGGCCCGTGCCGTGGTCACGTAGGGCTTGCGCAGTTCGTCCAGCAGGTTGGCGCGCAGGACTCGGATGAGCGCTGCGGTGCCCGCGGTGCCGATGATCACCACCGGGATCCACAGGTTGGACACCGCGTCCAGGACCTTGCCGAGGTTCCACGCCGCATCGGCGTACTCGGGCGAGAAGACGCCGCCGACGCTCTGTCCGAAGTAGCGGAACGACACCCAGGCGAACAGCAGCGCCAGCATGAAGTTCGGGGTGGCCAGACCGAGGAAGCCGATGAAGGTGACGACGTAGTCGCCCACCGAGTACTGGCGCACCGCCGAGTAGACGCCGATCGGGAAGGCGATCAGCCAGCTCAGGATGAGGGTGCTGACCGCCAGGACCAGGGTGAGCCCGATGCGGTCCCAGATCAGTTCGGAGACGTCCCTCCTGAACTGGAAGGACTGTCCGAAGTCGCCGCTGGTGAGGATGCCGGAGATCCACTTCCAGTACTGCACGATCAGCGGGTCGTTGAGCCCGTAGCGTTCCTCGAGGGCCCGGATCTGAGCCCCGTCCACACCCTGGCCCTGGGCGGCCAGCTGCGCGATGTAGGCGGTGAGGAAGTTGCCCGGCGGCAGCTGGATGACCAGGAAGGCGACCACGGAGATGGCGAACAGGGTCGGGATCATGTACAGACAGCGTCGGATCACGTAGCGGCGCACACTGTGCCCCCTTCCGCGTCCGGCCTTTCGCACGCCCTCACAGCGAGCGGCCCCCGTTCATCCGCTCGTGGAAGGGGGAGTCGGGGCCCAGATCGGCGGGGGTGACCGGGCGCCCTTCGAAGGAGGAGGCGTAGACGGCCGCGACCATGCGCAGGGTGCTCAGCGACTCCTTCGAGGTCACCGGTGGCGGGGACCCGTCGCGCAGGGCGTCCAGGACGCGGACGATCTGGGAGTGGTGGCCGCTGTTGACCCCGTGTTCGGCCGCCTCCCAGGCCTCCGCAACCTGTTCCTCGAATCCCGGGGCCGGGGTGATGCGCCAGTCGTCGTCCCCGTAGCCGTAGAGGTGCGTGAGCTCGACCGTCGCGTGTTCGAAGTCGATCCGGATCCGGCTCTCCTCCTGCGGGGACAGCAGACTGGTGACGACGCTCGCGACCGCGCCGTTGGCGAAGTCCACCCGGGCGATGGACACGTCCTCGGTCTCGATCCGGCGCGCTTGGCGGCGTACGACGGCCGACACCTCCGTCCACTCCCCCAGCAGGGCGAGCAGCAGATCCGTCTGGTGGATCCCGTGGCCCAGGACCGGTCCGCCGCCCTCGGTCTTCCACCGCCCGCGCCAGGGGACGTCGAAGTACTCCTGCGGGCGGAACCACGTGGTGTGGCAGGTGGCCACCAAAGGCCGTCCCAGGACACCGGCCTCCATGAGCGACCGCACCCGGAGCGCGCCCGAACCGAAGCGGTGCTGGAAGACCGTGGCCATCCACGGCCCGTGCTCACCGCCTTCGGCGGCGGCCATCTTCTCCGCCTCGACCAGGCTCAGCGCCGGCGGCTTCTCCACCAGCACCGACGCTCCGGCGCCGAGGCAGGCCTCGACCTGGTCGCGGTGCACACCCGGCGGGGTGCACACGTGGACCAGCTGCGGCCGCTCCGCCACGAGCATCGACTCGAGGGAGGCGTAGCCGCGGGGGATCGCGTGCCGGGACCGGAAAGATTCCAGCGCGGGCGGGTCGACGTCGACGGCGGCAACGACCGAGGCGCGTTCCGGCTCGGCGAGCAGCGCCTCCGCGTGGAACCGCGCGATGTTGCCGGTACCGACGATCGCTACGCGGACGGGCGCCTGACCGCGGGACTTGTCAGAGGTGGGACCGGGGACCGGCTCCGGTGACGGGGAGTTCATGACGGGGGTCCTCCTTAGGGCGCGGGACGGGGTTCTCTCGTGGAGGAGCGGTCAGTCGGCCGCGACGGCCGCTCGGTCGGCCGTGGCGAGCTGGACGTCGCAGGTGAGTGCGCGGGTGTGGTCGACGATGCGTTCGGGGCCGGTGAGCCGTACCGGGAACGTGTGCCGGATGTCCCGGCTGGAGGCCGCCAGCGCCAGGTGGAGCTCGCCCGGTTCGACGATCCGCCGCCCTCCGGGGCCGGTGTAGGCGGCGAGGTCGGCGTGGACGGTGAAGTCGACCGTGCGCGCCTCTCCCGGTCCGAGGTCGATCCGGGCGTAGCCGACGAGACGGCGGACGGGCTGGGACACCTGTGCCACGGGGTCGGTCAGGTAGAGCTGGACCACCTCGGTACCGGCCACCGTGCCGTTGTTGCGGACGGTGCACCCGACCGTCAGGGCCGCGTCGGTGTCCGCGTCCGTCGGGCTGTCCGGAACGAGCGGCCGACCGTCGGCCCGCGGCGCCGCCCACGAGAAGGAGCTGTAGGACAGGCCGTGCCCGAACGGGTGGCGCGCGGTCGGGTCCACCGAACTCACCTGGCTGCGGTGGGCGAGTGCCGGGCCCAGGTAGGTGCCCGGCTGGCCGCCGGGTGAGTGGGGGATCGACACGGGAAGGCGTCCGCTGGGGTTCACCCGCCCGGAGAGCACACCCGCGACCGCGGCCCCGCCCTCCTCGCCGGGGAAGAAGGCCTGGACCGTCGCGGCCAGCCGGTCGGCCACCGCGCCGAGGGCGTAGGGGCGTCCGGTGAGGAGTACGGCGACGACGGGGGTGCCGGTCTCCACGAGCGCCTCCAGGAACTGCTGCTGCACACCCGGGAGGGAGAGGTCGGTCGCGTCGCACCCCTCGCCCGAGGTGCCGCGGCCGAAGAGGTCGGAGCGGTCGCCCAGGACGGCCACGCACACCGGCGCGGATCCGGCGGCCGCCAGAGCGTCGGCGAACCCGTCGGTGGAGGCGCCGTCGACCGAGCACCCCGCGGCGTGTTCGACGCGCGTGCGCGGCAGCTCTCCGGTCAGCGCCTCCAGGACGGTGGGGATGTCGACCCCTTGGTCCGTGTCCGGGTACCGGCGTCCGACGTGCGCGGGGAACGAGTAGCAGCCGAGCATGGCGTCACCGGAGTGCGCGAGCGGTCCCACGACGGCCACGCTCTTGGTGTCGCGGAGGGGCAGGAGTCCGTCCGGGTTCTCCAAGAGGACCACCGACTCCTCGGCCAGGCGGCGGGCCAGCGCTCGGTGCTCGGGCGGGTCCAGGTCGATCCGCGCGTCCGGGGCGGAGCCCTCGGGAGACCAGCCGGGGTCGAGCAGTCCGAGTTCGCACTTCTGGCGCAGGACCCGCCGTGCGGCGCGGTCGACCGTGGCCTCGGGCAGCCTGCCCGTCCGGACCTCCTCGACGAGCCGGTCCCCGTAGCAGTGCACCGTGGGGAGTTCGACGTCCACGCCGGAGGAGAGGGCGAGCGCCCCGGCCCGGGCGGGGGACTCCGCCACACCGTGGAGGGCGTGCAGGAAGGCGACCCCGAAGTAGTCGGCGACGACGGTGCCCTCGAACCCCCAGGTGTCGCGCAGTACGCCGGTCAGGAGTCCGGGGTCGGCGGCGGCGGGGAGGCCGTCGTTGTCGTTGTAGGCGTGCATGACCGATCCGGCGCCGCCTTCGCGCAGGGCCATCTCGAACGGGGGGAGCAGCACGTCGGCGAACTCGCGGGGGCCGACGGAGACCGGCGCGAGGTTGCGCCCGGACCGTGAACTCGAGTACCCGGCGAAGTGCTTGAGGGTGGCCACGATCCCGGAGGACTGGAGGCCGCGGACGTAGGCGGTGCCGACGGTCGCCACCAGGTGGGGGTCCTCGCCGATGGTCTCCTCGACGCGGCCCCACCGGGCGTCTCGGGCGACGTCGAGTACGGGGGCGAGCCCTTGGTGCACGCCGACGCGGCGCATGCTTTCCCCGATCTGGGCGGCCATGCGCTCGACCAGGTCGGGGTCGAAACTCGCGCCCCAGGCGAGGGGCACGGGGTAGATCGTCGCGGTCCAGGCGGCGAAGCCGGCCAGGCATTCCTCGTGGGCGAGGGCCGGGATCCGGAACCTGTTGGCCGCCATGATCTCCCGCTGGCTCCGGGCCAGTGACTCGTGCCCGGCCGCGGGGTCGACCGGGACCGTGCCGAAGGGGCGGGTGAGTTGCCCCAAGCCCTGGGCGATGGCCTGGTCCCACTCGGGCGGTTCCTGGGTCAGGTCGTGCTGGTGGGGTGCGACCGGTGCGCCGTTGGAGTCCGCGCTGACCCACAGTCCGTGGAGTTGAGCGACCTTCTCCTCCAGGGTCATCTCGGCGAGGAGCGCGTCGACGCGCCTGTCGGCCGGTGCCGAGGGATCCCGCCAGGCGGGGTCTGTGGCTACCTGGTCCGCTGTGTCCGGGTTGCCGGTGGAACGGGTCAAGGAGTGTCCTCCTGCAATGGGGGTGGAGACGTCTGGGGCGGTGTCGGTGCAGGGTCGCTCACCGAAAGTTTCGTAAATTTTCGCGAAACATGTTGGCGGTGAATGTACGTTTACAGCCCTGTCGGGTCAACCCCATAGGAGAGACAAGTCACATTGCAAGAGAGAAAGTGCTGGTCGGTGAGGTATAAATCTTCCCGATTGCACCCCTGGATTTTCGGAAAGGTAGCCGTGCGGTCACCGGGAAGTTTCGGAGGGTGGGGCGGTCGGTGGTCCGGCGGGTCTTGGGCCGTAACCGTCCGGATGGGACACTCCGGGCGTGGGAATCACTGAACGACTTCACGAGATCGGGCGGCCCCTGGTCGCCGAACAGCTCGCGCACCCGACCGTCGCGGGGATCGCCCGGGGCGACCTCGACGATCGCGCCTTCCGGTACTGGCTCGAGCAGGACCACCTGTACCTGCTCGACTACGCTCGGGCCTTCTCCCGGCTGGCCTGGCAGGCGCCGGACCGGCACCTGGCGGACCTGGTGGGGATCGCGCACAGCACACTCACCGAGGAACTGGAACTGCACCGCTCCCTATCCGGGGACTTCGGCGCCGACCTGACCACCAAGGACAAGGGTCAGGCCTGCGAGGACTACACCTCGTGGCTCCTGGACGCGGCGGCCGACTACCGGGACGGGCTCGCCGCTGTCTACCCGTGCATGTGGGGCTACAACTCACTGGGGCTCGAACTGGCCAAGACCATGCCGGAGGATCCCCGGTACCGGCGCTGGATCGACACCTACGCCGACCCCGGGTTCACCGAACTCACCGAGAAGTACGGCCGGATGCTGGAGGAGGCCGGACCCGATCCGGAGCGGGCCGAGCGCTTCTTCCTGGAGGGCATGCGCCACGAGGTCGCCTTCTGGGACACCCCGTACACGTAGGAACCCCGTGCGCTTGGAGAAGGGCCGAAAAAGGGGGGCGGACCCGGCGGGTCCGCCCCTCGCACGTTCGGGGGTAAGGGGAGTAGGGGACTAGGGGCTGATGACGGAGTTGACCTGGTCGAAGCGGTCGATCTCGCAACCGTTGCGCTTGTTGAACTCGGTGTCGACCTCGGTGCCTTCCACCTGGCCGGACACGTGCACGACCTCGGGGCCGCCGATCTGCATCGTGCACATGTCGTCTGAGGTGTCCATGGTGAACGGCTCCACGCCGACGTCCTCGATCTCGGCGCAGGCGGCCTCGGGATCTGGGTGGTCGCCGCCAGCGGGGGCGCAGGTCAGGGTCAGCTCGCCCTCTTCGAAGCCCTCCTCGGCCGTCAGGCCGTCGTCTTCGGACAGGGAACGCTCGATCACGAGGTCCACCTCGGCGGACCCGTTCTCGTCGTCGGCTTCGTCCTGGTCGTCGGCTTCTTCTTCAGGGGCGTCGTTCTCGGGGGCTTCGGTCTCGTTCTCGGGTGCCGGCGCGCCCACCTCGTCGGGCTCGTTGCCGCAGGCCGTGATAAGCAGGCCAAGAGCTGCGAGTGCGGCGAGGCGGGTCGGCAGGGCCGTTGCGAAGGTGTGCTTACGCATATTGCTTGGACGCGGGCCCGGAACACGCGGTTCCGCCGGTTCTCACTTTTTTCGAATACACCTGACACAGGGGGTCACCATCATGTTCGGTGGACAGGTCGCTGAGGTTCTCGTCAACGAGGTTCCCGAGGGCGTCTACCTGCTCGACGTCCGGGAGGACGACGAATGGCGGGCGGGCCACGCGCCCGACGCCGTACACATCCCGCTCGGGACCCTGGGCGAGCGCGCGGGCGAGGTCCCCAAGGACCAGAAGGTGTACGTCATCTGCCGCTCGGGCGGGCGCTCCGGCCAGGCGACCATGGCGCTGAACCAGGCCGGCTGGGACGCGGTGAACGTCGCGGGCGGGATGCAGGCCTGGGAGCACGCGGCGCGCGACATGAAGTCCGAGGACGAAGGGGAGCCCAGGGTCATCTGAGGACCGAATCCGGTCGGATTGTGCGAAGGCGCGCCACCCGGAGGCTTTCCAATGGCACTATGACGACGTGAGTTCCGAGCGCGCGCCCCTCAGCGCCGAAGCCGTGCTGGCCTCTTCAGCGGACGCGGTGATCGGTATCGACGACGAGCTCCGAGTGACCGTCTGGAACCCGGCGGCCGAGCGCATGTTCGGCTGGTACGCGGACGAGGTCCTCGGCGGCGAGCTGCCGATCATCCCCCGTGAATTGCGGCCCGAGTACGGCGCGGTGCTCGAACAGGTGCGCGCCGGAACCCCGTTGACGATCTTCACCCGCCGGCTCCGCAAGGACGGCGCCGCCGTCGACGTGCGGCTCAGCACCGGGGGCGTGTACGACGACGAAGGGCGGCACACCGGGTGGGTCCTCGTGCTCTACCCGGGTGACAAGGAGGTCCAGGCCCGCGCCTCCGCCATGGAGCGCGCCCGCCTGGTACGACGGCTCACCGACGTGGTGGCCGACATCAACGCCGACCTCAGCCTCAAATCGGTCCTGGACCGCATCACCAGCAGCCTGACCGAACTCACCGGGGCTGACGCGGGCGGGTTCGTCCTGCTGAACGAGAACCGTGTGGAGCTCGTCAGCCTCACCCACCTGTCGGAGAAGCTGCACGGGGTGAGCGCGCCGCTGGAGACGAGCCTGTTCGGTGAGCTCCTGCGCAGCGGAAAATCCGTCCTGCTGGCCAACAGCGACACCCGCAGCCTGGAGGACTTGGTCTGGGCCGACCTGCCCGGCCTGCACACCATCGCCCTGTGCGTGTCCAACGTGCACGGCCGCCCCTACGGTGCCCTGTACGCGCTGTACAGCCAGCGCAAGGTCGGGCACGTGGAACTGGAGCTGCTGGAACTCCTCGCCGAGCACGCCGGGGTGGCGATCGGCAACGCCAAGGCCTACGAGGAGCTCAAACTCCAGCGGGCCCGGGAACAGGCGGTCTCGGACTCCAGCGCGGACGGGATCGCCGTACTGGACTCCAGTGGCAAGGTGCGCAAGTGGAACCGGTCTGCCGCGGAGCTGACCGGTTACTCCTCCGAGCAGATGGTGGGGCAGCATCCGCCCTTCCCGATCCCGGCCGCGCACGGCGACCCGGTCAAGCACCGGAACCGGGGCGGCCGCTGGCTGGAGATCCTCATGGCGCGGATCCCCAGCACCGACGAGTGGGTCGTGGACTTCCGTGACATCACCGCCCAGAAGGCCTTGGAGGAGGAACGGGAGTTCTTCCTGGCCAGCACCGGGCACGAGCTGAGGACCCCGGTCACCGTGATCCAGGGGTACGCGGCCCTGCTCTCCCGCAAGGGCGAGCGCCTGGGGGCGGCCGGCCGCCAAGAGGCGAGCGAGATCATCCTGGACCGGGCCCGAGCGCTGGCCAAGCTCGTGGAACGCCTCCGGTTGGGCTCTGACGTGGCCAGCGGCGAGATGACCGTCGACAGGGTGCCCTTCGACCTCGTGGAACTGCTCGGGCAGTCGGTGGCGGCCTTCAGGCCACTGGCCGAGAGCCAGGAACTGGCACTCGATTCCGGTGGAACCCTGTGGACGGTCGGGGACCCGCTGGTCACCGGGATGGTCATCGACCAGCTGCTGGAGAACGCCTTGAAGTTCTCCCCCAGCGGCGGAACGGTGCGGGTCGGTGTGGAGGAAGAGGAAGGCGAGGACACTGTCACGATCCACGTCGACGACGAGGGGATCGGGATCGACGAGGGTGATGAGGAGCGGATCTTCGAACGGTTCTTCCAGAGCGGCGAGCGCGGCGACCGGAGGGGTTACAGCGGCCTCGGGATCGGTCTCTACATCGTCCGCCAGCTGGTACGGGAACAGGGCGGGGAGGTGACCGCGCAGCGCTTGGCGGACGGTACCCGGATGCGGGTCACCCTGCCCAGGCACCGGGGAGAGGAGCCGGAGCTCGGCCCCGTCGTGTCCGAAACCCCGACGGGCACGGCGAACGCGGAGGTTTCGCCGGCCAAGTCGTAGATAGCGACACAGTCCTTCACAGGGGCAACAAAAAACTCATCTGCCTCCGAATCCCTACCAGTCCGGTGATCCGGGCGTCGGCGGCGGGTTCAGCCACTGTGGATTCACCTCGGGGTGGGTTTCCCCTGCGGGGGATCGGGGCATTTCCACCCCTGGTGGAATTCGCTGGCACACTTCGGGCGGGTTCCGGGCTGACCGAGAAGCACGAACGCGCAGGGAAGAAAGCCGTGTCAGGAGACAACGCCGCACACGACGACGGGGACCCCGGGAACCCGCTGAAAGTCGAGCGGAGCGTCGCGCTTCCCTACGTCCCCGAGAGCGTCACCGGAGCCAGACAGGGCTTGTGCGCGGACCTGCGCTCCCTGGAGATCTGCCCCGGCCGGGTCGATGACGCGGCCCTCATCGTGAGTGAGCTGGTCAGCAACGCCCTCAGACACGCGAGCCCCCTCCCCGAACACACCGTCGCAGTGTCCTGGCGCGTGGAGGTGAACCAGAGCGCTCCTGCTGGAGGCTGGTTGGAGATCGCCGTGCGGGACGGAGGCGCCAGCACCATGCCGCGGGTGGCCCGGCCCTCCCTGTCCGGTCTGGGCGGAAGGGGCCTGGGCATCGTGCAGACGCTGGCGGGGCGCTGGGGTACCGAGATGGACGCGACCACGACCACGGTCTGGGCGGTGCTCGAGATCGCCGAGGGCGACGTATCCCCCGGACCCAGCGGCGTCGTCACCGACCTGCCCGTCCCCTTCACGGACTCCGGCGACACTCTCGGGAGCACGGCCGACGTCGTCGAACTCGACCTCCGGGCGCGAGAGAACGAACCCGCCTGACAGCGGGCGAAGGCGTCCCGGCCACCGGCGAAGGCCTACGGCAACAGGTGAGGGCCCCGGGACGGTCGGCGAAGCCCCGGGCCGTCCCGGCGCGGGCTGTGAGCACGGATGAACGTGACCGATGTCGCGAAACACCGCCAACGAGGTGGCTTGGCCCTGGTCGGGACGCTACAGTCACGACTGTGGAGTTGAAGATATCAAGCCGATCTCAGGACGACCTCGCGGTGGTAACCGTGGGCGGTGAGATCGACCTGTACACGGCACCCCAGTTGCGCAACGAGCTCGTCGAGACCCTTGAGGAAGGGGTGCGGCGGCTGGTCATCGACATGTCACGGGCGGAGTTCTGTGACTCGACCGGGATCAGCGTCCTGCTCTCCGCGATGAAACGCTCCCGGGACAAGGGCGGTGACCTGGAGCTTGTGGCGCCCAAACCGGCGATCATGAAGGTCCTCCAGGTGACCGGGTTGGACGAGGTCTTCACCATCCACTCCGACGTCGACGCGTTGCCGGTGGCCGCGGGGACCGGCAACGCCCAGTAGCCGAGTGGCCGAGGCGAGTCGAGGGCCCGACGGCCCGTCGGGCGCGGGGGTCGCCGTGGTGATCCCCGCCAAGAACGAGGCCGAACGCATCGGCCCCACCGTCTCCGCCGCGCGCACACTTCCCGGGGTGGACCTGCTCTTCGTGGTCGACGACGGGTCCACCGACCGCACCGCAGGTGTCGCCATGGACGCTGGGGCCCGGATTCTGCGGCACCGGCGCAACAAGGGCAAGGGCGCAGCCATGCAGACGGGCGCCGAGGTGGTCCGGCTCATCGAGCAGGACGAGGCGAGGGACGGCCTCGTGCGCGACCCGCGCCACCTCCTCTTCCTCGACGGCGACCTGGGCGCCACGGCCAAGGGCGGCGCACTCCTGGTGGAGCCGGTTCTCGAGGGCTCAGCGGACATGACCATCGCCCTGTTCCCCGCCACCCGTATGCGCTTGGGCGGGCACGGTTTCGTGGTCCGCCTCGCCCGCGACGGTGTCCGCCGGACCACCGGGTGGGAACCCGAGCAGCCGCTCAACGGCCAGCGGTGCCTGACCAGGGCCGCCTTCGACGCCGCCGGTCCCCTCGCCTCCGGGTTCGGTGTGGAGACCGGGCTGACCATCGACGTGCTGCGCGGGGGCTTCCGCGTGGTCGAGGTCGAGGTGCCGATGGAGCACCGGGCCACCGGGACTGACATGCGGGCCCAAATGCACCGGACCCACCAGTTCGTGGACGTGGCGCGGGCCCTCGCCGTCCGGCGGCTGAGGCCTACCCTGCGCCGGGCTTGAAGAGGGCAGGTCCACCGCCCCCGCGACGCCCATCATGATGTCTCGCGAAAAATCGGGCACATTAGTCGCAAAAATCGCCAAGAGCGACCCCATGGGTGCGTTCTGTAGCGATACGCTCGCGCTGTGTTCACTACACTTATGGCTTCCATCGCTCTGCTCGCGGCACTGGGCGGGCTGGCCCTCGGTGTGTACTCGCTGATCCGGACCCGGGAGGTCCGGGGCGACTACCAGGCCCTCGCCCAGCGGGCGCTGGCGGTCAACGCCGCCGGTTCCGACCCGCGTGCCATCCGCGACGTCTCCGTTCTGCACTACGACGCCCTGGAGGAGATGTCGGGCGCGCGCTCCTTCTCCTTGGCCATGCTCAACAGCTGTGGAGACGGTGTGGTCGTCACGTCCATCAACGGGCGGACCGAGACGCGCACCTACGCCAAGGCCGTCACCCGCGGCGAGGCCGACAGTCTGCTCAGCCCGGAGGAGTACCGCGTGATCCGCTCCGCCCGGCTGGGCGACGGGATCGGGTCCGCGCTGCCCGGACCCGACGGCACCGAACCGGACGGCGAGGCGGCCGACGGCCCGGACCAGGTGTCCGAGGCGATGGTCACCGTGGTCGCCGGGCCGGACCAGGACGAGCCCAACCAGGACCAGGGCCAGGACGAGCCGAAGCAGGACGAACAGGACAGCGCGCACGCAGACCAGCACGCCCGCCGCGCCGGGGGCGTATAGCCTGAACAGCATGCCCAACCGTTACGCCTACCTCGGCCCCGAGGGCACCTTCACCGAAGCGGCCCTGCACGACCTGCGTCCCGGCGCGGACGACGAGTCCCGCGTCCCGTGCGACGGGGTGGTGTCGGTCTTCGACGCCGTGCGTTCCGGGGCGGTCGACGGCGGGGTCGTCCCGCTGGAGAACTCCGTGGAGGGCGGCGTCACCACCACGATCGCCGAACTCATCAACGGTGAACCCCTCCTCATCACCGGCGAGACCGCCGTCCCGGTCGAGTTCGCGCTGTTCGCGCGGCCCGGCACCGTGCTGGAGGACGTCAAGCGGGTGGCCACCCACCCCCACGCCCTCGCGCAGTGCCGGGGCTGGCTGTCGGCCCACCTCCCGGACGCCGACACCCACACCGTCTCCTCCACGGCCGCCGCCGCGCGCGCCGTGTCCGAACCCGGCTCGTCCTACGACGCCGCCATCTGCGCCGTCATCGCGGGGGAGCGCTACGGGCTACACGCCCTGGCCAACGGGGTGGGCGACCGCTCCGACGCCGCCACCCGGTTCATCTACCTCTCGAAGGCCGGCTCCCTCCCCGAGCCCACCGGCTCCGACCGGACCTCCCTGGTCGCCTTCATCGCCGACGACCACCCCGGTGCGCTCATCGAGGTGCTCAACCAGTTCGCGGTCCGCGGGGTCAACCTCACCCGGCTGGAGTCGCGCCCCACCGGCGACGGCCTCGGGAGCTACTGCTTCTGCATCGACGCCGAGGGCCACGTCGCCGAAGCGCGCGTGGGCGAGGCGCTGATGGGCATCCGCCGGGTCTGCCGCGACGTGCGGTTCCTCGGCAGCTATCCGCACCGGGGCCGTCCCACGGAGATCGACCCCGCACTGCGGCCGCGCTCCGCCACCGACGCGGACTTCGCCGAGGCCGAGCTCTGGCTCGCCCGCATCCGCGCCGGCGAGGTCGACTGACCCGGCCCGCTGCGGTCCTTGCCGTCCGCGAAGGACGGCCCACTCCCGAGGGGCGCCCCTCGGGCCGTCCCGGCCCGCGGTCAGGTGCCTCCCGAGGGCTCCGCCTCCTCCTCGAACATCCACTCCTCCGCCGCGGCCCGGCGCAGTTCCAGGTACAGCGCCAGCCGCAGCGCCGTGTCCTCCGGGCGCGCGTCGTCGAGCGCCTCCAGGGCTTCGGTGAGCTCCTCGGTGGTCATCTCACCCAGCGGTTTCACGACTACTCCCCACGTTCGGCGTTGCGTCGGGAGGCGCACCGCCCGACCGGCCCTGTCAGTGGGAAGACGAGGCCGGGGGGCGTTCATGACGTGAGTCTCCGCAAAAGATGTGGGTCCATGCGGGGGCGGACGGTAACCTGCAAGCGTGATCGACCTTCGCGCTCTTCGAGAAGACCCCGACCGACTCCGTGCTTCGCAGCGGGCCCGCGGTGAGGACCCCGCCGTGGCCGACCGGCTGCTTGAACTGGACGCCAGCCGCCGTTCCGCGCTGACCCGGTTCGAGACCCTGCGCGCCGAGCAGAAGAGCGTCGGCAAGTCCGTCTCCAAGGCCTCCCCGGAGGAGCGCGAGGAGCTCCTCGCCCGGGCCAAGGCGCTCTCCGCCGAGGTCAAGGAGGCCGAGGCCGAAGCGGGTCGGCTCGGCGACGAGTTCGACGCCGCGCTGGCGCGCGTGCCCAACCTCGTCGAGGAGGGTGCGCCCGAGGGCGGCGTCGACGACTTCGTCGTTCTCGAGACCGTCGGTGAGCCCCGCACCTTCGACTTCACCCCGCGCGACCACCTGGAGCTGGGCGAGATGCTCGGCGCCATCGACATGGAGCGCGGCGCCAAGGTCTCCGGTGCGCGGTTCTACTTCCTCACGGGCGTGGGCGCCCAGCTGGAGCTGGCCCTGCTCAACATGGCGATGAACCAGGCCGCCGGGGCCGGGTTCACCCCGATGATCCCGCCGGTCCTGGTCAAGCCCGAGACCATGGAGGGCACCGGGTTCCTCGGTGAGCACTCCGACGAGGTCTACAACCTCCCCGCCGACGACCTCTACCTGGTGGGCACCTCCGAGGTGGCTCTGGCCGGGTACCACGCCGGGGAGATCCTGCCCGCCGACGCGCTGCCCAACCGGTACGTGGGCTGGTCCTCCTGCTTCCGCCGCGAGGCGGGTTCCTACGGCAAGGACACCCGCGGGATCATCCGGGTCCACCAGTTCAACAAGGTGGAGATGTTCGTCTACTCGACGCCGGAGCAGGCGCACGAGGAGCACCAGCGGCTCCTCGCCTGGGAGCGCGAGATGCTCGACAAGCTCGAACTTCCCTACCGTGTGGTGGACATCGCCGGGGGCGACCTCGGCACCAGCGCGGCCCGCAAGTTCGACTGCGAGGCCTGGGTGCCCACGCAGGACACGTACCGCGAGCTCACCTCGACCTCGAACTGCACCGAGTTCCAGGCGCGCCGCCTCAACGTGCGCTACCGGGACGCCGAGGGTAAGCCGCGCTTCGCCGCCACCCTGAACGGCACCCTCGCCACCACCCGCTGGATCGTCGCGATCCTGGAGAACCACCAGCTGGAGGACGGTTCGGTGGTCGTTCCCGAGGCGCTCCGACCGTACCTGGGCAAGGACGTCCTCGAGCCGGTCCAGGCGCCCAAGGGCGGCAAGGGCGGCAGCGGCCAGAAGAAGTAGGGCCTTCGGCCGGCAGAACCACCGGCGGGGCAGACCACCGCCGACGCGAAAACGGAGCCCGAACCACGCGCGTGGGTCGGGCTCCGTTCCTGTGCGCTGGGCCCGTTACAGGTAGGGGCCCGAACTCATGGGCGAGGACCCCTCGGCGCCCTTGCCCTGGCCCTGGCCCCCGGCCTGGAGGTCGGACAGCCCCGGCGGGAGCGCCTGGCGCATGTTCTCCAACTGGGCGCGGGCCGCCATCTGCTGCGCGAACAGCGTGGTCTGGATGCCGTGGAAGAGACCCTCCAACCAGCCCACCAGCTGGGCCTGGGCGATCCGCAGCTCGGCGTCGCTGGGCGCCGACCCGTCGGCGAAAGGCAGGGTCAGCCGCTCCAGTTCCTCGATGAGTTCGGGTGCGAGCCCGTCCTCGAGCTCCTTGATCGAGGAGGTGTGGATCTCCTTCAGCCGGGTGCGGCTGGCCTCGTCCAGCGGAGCCGCCTTCACCTCGTCCAGCAGCTGCCGGATCATGCTGCCGATCCGCATGACCTTCGCGGGCTGCTCCACCATGTCGGCGAGCGTCCTCGGCTCCCCCGAACCCTCTTCGGCCCCGTCGGCGCCGTGCTCGTCGGCACCCACGACCAGGACCTGGGGCTGCTCCTTCTGGTTGTCTGCGTTGCTCATCGATCCCCTATTCGGCTGTGTTCGGCACGCTGTCAACGGGTGAGAACGATCTTTCCGGTGTGCGCGCTCGACTCCATGACGCGATGCGCCTCCGCCGCGTCCCTCAGGGGTACCGTGCGGTCCACGACGGGGCGGATGGTTCCTTCCTCAACCAACGGCCAAACCTGCTCGAGTACTCCCGAGACGATGGCAGCCTTTTCCGCGGCGGGCCGGGAGCGCAGCGTGGTCGCCTGGACGGAGAGCCGCTTGACCAGCATGCGGCCCAGGTTGATGTCGGACTGGCGTCCGCCCATCAGGCCGATGATCACGAGCCGGCCGTCGGTGTTCAGCGAACGCAGATTCGCGTCCAGGTAGGAGGCGCCCATGATGTCGAGGATCAGGTCGGCACCGCCCTCGGCGCGCACGCGTTCGGTGAAGTCCTCGTCCCGGTAGTTCACGGTGATCGCGGCGCCCAGCTCACGGCAGCGCTCCAGTTTCTCCTCGCTGCCCGCGGTGACCGCCACGCGCGCGCCCAGGGCCCGGGCGAACTGGATGGCGAACGTACCGATGCCGCTGCCGCCGCCGTGCAGCAGGACGGTCTGTCCGGCGCGCAGGCCGCCCACCATGACCAGGTTGGACCACACGGTGCAGGCGACCTCGGGCAGGGCCGCGGCCGTCGCCAGGTCGACCCCGGAGGGGACAGGGAGGAGCTGGCCTACGGGTACGGCGACCCGCTCTGCGTAACCCCCGCCGGTCAGCAGGGCGCAGACCCGGTCCCCTACGGACCATCCCGAGCCTTCGGTGCCGGGGCCCAGTTCCGCTACGGTTCCCGAGCACTCCAGGCCCGGGTACTCGGAGGCTCCGGGCGGCGGTGGGTAGTTTCCTTGACGTTGGGCCACATCGGCCCGGTTGACGGCGCTGGCTGCCACATCCACCAGGACCTCGCCCTCTTGGAGGACGGGGCCGGGGACCTCGGACCAGGCGAGGACCTCGGGTCCGCCCGGTTCGGTGATTCGGATCGCGTGCATGTGGCTGACAGTACCCACGGGTGGGCGGGCAGGGCTACGTCCCCGGATCGCTCTGTTCAGCAGGCCTTCGATGATGCTTTGCTGTGCTTGTGGGGGTAAGAGAACACTCGAGGGACGATCCCGACACCTCCTCGGGGACGCCCTACCTCCACGAAACGCCCCCTCGACGCAGGAGAGCCCCGGTGGCACAGCACGAACAGAACGGGTCAGGCACCGAGTCGGAGTCGCGGGACCGGGAGTCGATCTGGCGGCCGACGGACGACTCCGAGGAGTTCGGCGAGTCCGCGACCGAGGACACGTCGGGCCCGGCGGCCTCCTCTCCCACCCCCAGGGAACAGTGGTTCGGCGGTTTCGAGGGCGCGGCACCCCCGCCGCCCCCCTACGCACGGATTCCCGAGGACACACCGCCCCCGTTGCCGGGCACCGCCTTCCAGGGGCCGGCCCCCGGCGAGGAAGAGGGAGGCCTGGACGACGAGGACACCCTCGACGAACCCGAGGAGATGCGCAGCAGCACGGTGCGTCTGATGCCGGGGCCCCGCAGCCGCCCCTGGCCGCCGGAGCCGCCGAACTCGCAGCCGTGGCGTGAGGAGCGCCGACCGCAGCGCCCCGCCCGCCCCGGCGGAGAGGACCCGGACCCCCTAGGCCCTCGGAAGCTGCGCAAGGACCCGGAGGTCCCCGAACCCGAGCAGCTGCCGCCGTTGGAGGCCGACCGTGCAGAGCGCACCGAACGCCTGGGCCCGCCGTCGTCCCCGGTGGCACGCTCCGCGCCGGCGCCCGCCGACGAGGACGAGGACACGGACTTCCTCGGATCGCCGAGCCCTTGGAACAGCGGCCGTCGGGACACCGGTTCCGACGACACGCTTCCGGTGGAGCGGACCGAACCGCCCTCCGTGTCGAGCCCACCCTCCGAGGCGAACCCGCCCGCCGCCCCGAGCCAGCCGTCGTCCCTGACCGGGCCGCGCCACCCCGGACCGGCCCCCTCGCCGCGGGCCGCCACCGGGGCCGCGCCGACCCGGCGACCCGAGCAGGAGCACGGGGAGACCTCCGACTCGCTCAACGCGGCGACCTTGGTCCGCAACCGGCGTCACGGCCCGAGCACCGGATGGCGCAAGGCCGTGCACACAGCCAGCCTCGGCCTGATCAACCCGGGCGAGTCCGCGAAGGTGCTGCGCCAGCGCGAACTCGTGGCCCGGGCCTGCACCCCGGTCGCGCAGGGGCACCACCGCGTGGCAGTGCTCAGCCTCAAGGGCGGGGTGGGCAAGACCACCACCACGGTCGCCCTGGGCGCCACCCTGGCCTCCCTGCGCGGCGACCGGGTCCTCGCGGTCGACGCCAACCCGGACCGGGGCACGCTTTCGGACAAGGTGCGACTGGAGACCGCCGCGACCATCCGTGACCTGCTCAACGAGCGCCACCTGGTCTCGCGCTACGCGGACATCCGCGGGTTCACCTCGCAGGCTCCCAGCCGCCTGGAGATCCTCGCCTCCGACCGTGACCCGGCGGTCTCGGAGGCCTTCAGCGACGCGGACTACCGCGAGGTCGCCCGGATCGTCGAGCACTTCTACTCGATCTGCATCACCGACTGCGGAACGGGCCTGCTGCACGCGGCCATGCGCGGCGTTCTCGGACTCGCCGACCAGGTGGTGCTGGTGAGCTCGGCCTCCGTGGACGGGGCGCGCAGCGCGAGCGCCACCCTCGACTGGTTGGAGGCACACGGGCACGGAAACCTGGTGCAGAGCGCCGTGGTGGTGCTGTCCATGGTGCGCTCCAACAGTAAGAGCAGTGTGGACCTCAACCGGTTGGAGGAGCACTTCTCCGGACGCTGCCGCTCCGTGGTGCGGGTGCCTTGGGACGGACACCTGGAGGAGGGGGCCGAGGTGGACCTGGACCAGCTCGCGCCCGCCACCAAGGACTCCTACCTGCAGCTGGCCGCGGGTGTGGGAGAGGCGTTCGCACGCTAGGGCAAGCAGGGAGGACGGGGAGAGAGTGGCAGAAGGCTTGTGGAAGAGGGTGGTCCGGGGGATCCGAGGAATCCGCGGGAGGGGTCGATTACGCGCGGCACCGTCCGACTCTGGCTTCTCGCCGCTCGATCCCGACAATGGAGGGGAGGGGGAAGGGGAGGACATGAACGCACAGGAACGCCCGCAGACGGTCATCGTGGGGGTGGACGGCTCACCCGCCGCCCGCGCGGCCCTGGCCTGGGCGACGGCGGCGGCAGCGAGGCGCTGCGAGCAGCTCCGGATCGTCCACGGCCTCGGTACGCCGACGGTGACGGGAACCTCCCCCAACTTGAAGTCGGGGCGCGACAAGGCCGACGAGGCGGCCAGGGAGGCCGGGCACGCACTGCTCACCGAGAGCGCCGAGTACGCGCGCGAGGCGCAGCCCGGTCTGGACGTGGCCACGGTGCTGGCCCCGGAGGACGCGCCGGCGGTCCTGCTCAACGAGGCCAAGCACCGGGACATCATCGTCGTCGGTTCCCGGGGCCTGGGTGCGGTACGGGCGATCATGCTCGGTTCGGTGAGTGTGCGTGCCTCGTCGCACGCGCCCTGCCCGGTGGTCATCGTGCCGGAGGGAGAGCGGGGCCGGCACGAGGGACGGGTGGTCGTCGGTGTGGACGGCTCCGACTCCTCGCGCAGGGCCCTGCGTTTCGCCTTGGAGCACGCGCTGGCCACCGACTCCGATGTGGTGGTGGTCAACAGCTGGGAGGTACCGCTGCCGCAGGATGCGGCGTCGCTGGCGGCCGACGCCCAGTCGCTGCACGAGGAAGTCTTCGACCGCCAGTCCGAGGAGGTCGTCGCCGGTGTGCTGGCCGAGGTGATCGACGACCGGACCGAGAACCTGGACATCAGCGCCGTCCGGATGCAGGCGAACCCCGTCGAGGCCCTGCTGAAGGCCGGGGAGGACGCCGACCTCATCGTGGTGGGTTCCCGGGGGCGCGGTGGTGTCCGGGGCCTGGTGATGGGTTCGGTCAGTCAGGGCGTCCTGCACCACGCGAAGGGCGCGGTCGCCGTGCTGCCACCGCACGCCGACGAGACGGACTGAGGGACCAAAGTCGGGCGTGGTAGGGACCTTTTCACCCGTGCCGTTGCCGCATGATCCGGCTCTACTCGGTGATGATGGTGGACAGCACCAAGGGCGAACGCCCTAAGGGGGAACTATGGCAAAGCATCAGGTGCGCCCGGCCAAGGTAGTAGTGGGCGCGGACGGCTCCGACAACTCGCGTGCCGCACTGGAGTGGGCTGCGGCCGAGTCGGCGCGCCGAGGGGCTCCACTCCATGTCGTGCACGCGTTGGGCATGCCGATGATCGTGTCGGCCTACGCCGGCCCGGCACGGTTCCAACCCACCGACGAGATCTCGGACCAGGCGACCGAAGTCCTGGAGTCCGCCGTCGAGCTGATCCACGAGGCGGAGCCTTCGGTGGACGTCGAGACCTTCACGGCCCTGGAGGAGGCGCCGCTGGCGCTGATCCGGCAGAGCCATCCCGGTGACCTGATCGTCCTGGGCAGCCGGGGCATGGGCACGGTGAAGTCGATGCTCGTGGGCTCGGTCAGTGTGCGCGTGTCCGCCCAGGCCCCGTGCCCGGTCGTGGTGGTCCCCTCGGACGACCAGGGCAAACCGGCCACAACCAACCTCGACCGGATCGTCGTCGGTGTCGACGATTCCCCGACCGCCCGGAGGGCCCTGGGGCTGGCCGTGAGCATGGCCGCGGAGAGCGAGGCCGACCTCGTGGTGGTCAACAGCTGGGAGGTGCCGTACCCGTACGACCCGATAGCGATGACCGCCGCCGGCTACCAGCCGCAGGACGACGTGTTCGAGATGCAGTCAGAGAAGGTCGTCGCCGAACTCATCGCCGATGTCATGGACGACCAGCGCGAGGACATCGACGTCGAGGTCAGCGTGGTGCGTACCCAGTCCAGCCCGGTGGACGCCCTCCTGGAGGCCGCGAAGGAGGCCGACGCCATCGTCGTGGGCTCCCGGGGCCGGGGCACCGTGCGGGGCCTGCTGCTGGGCTCCGTGAGCCAGGGGGTCCTGCACCGCTCGCACATCCCGGTGGTGGTCCTCCCCAGGCACGCCGACGAGGAGTAGACGAGCAGGACACGGGGCCCGGCCGGGAGGGAGATCCGGCCAGGCCCCTTGCGCGAGTTGGATTGATTGACCTGTGGGCTCGGCGGGCGACTACCTGATCGGGTTGAGGCGCTTGCCGTCATGGGTCCGGCTGTGGGGTGCGTTCGGGGAGAGGGCATCAAGCAAGCGCACGGCGTATGCCTCGGCCATGTGCTCCGTGGCCTCGTCGGGAGCGAACCAGTTGACTGCTGTGGCCTCAGACGAAGGCTGAGCTTCGCCGTCAGCAGGCTTGCAGCGGAAGACCAGGACGACGATTCCCCGGCTCATGTTCTTGTAGACCCCGGTGAGCTGTTCCTTCCCGTGGGTCTGGTTGTGTCGGCAGGCGCGTCGCAATCCAGTGGCCAGTGGGCGACGAAGGGCCCGTTCAGGTGCTTGGGTGGCCGGACGCGTCCCACCGGTCTGGCGGCTCGGTGGTGGCCTGGTCAGTTGGGGGTCGGTGGCGCGGTCGGGTGTGGGGTGGGGTGTGGTGAGCCCCCCCTGTTGGAGGCATTGTGGGCGCCGAGTTTGCCTCCAGGGAGGGGGTTCACCGGCCCCCGGGTGCTTCTGGGCGGGGGTCGGTGTCCCGGGTGCCTCCACCGGGGGTAGCGGGCGTCCCGGGGGTGCCCCAACCGGGGTGTCTCCCAGCGGGGACGGTCCCGGTGTCCGAAACCGGCCCGGTGGTGGTGTCCGTTGCGTCCGAAACCGGTTGATCCCCGATGATCTTGCCCCTGGCTCAACCCTCGGCCGTCGAGGGTTGAGCCAGGGGCAAGATCATCGTCGGGAAGGGGGCTGAGTCCGACCGAAAGACCGGTGGGACGCGCCCGGCCATCCGCTCGCCTGCTCGGGTCCTTCGTCGCCTGCTGGTCACTGGATCGGGACGCGCTGTCCGATGATGCCGGGCGGATGGGCGGGAAGCCGGCCGGTCACGGCCGGACCGGGCGAAGCCCGGCCCTTCGGGCCGCAGGCCCGGGGCCCGAAGGGCCCCTTGGCGCCCCGACCACACGTCCCCCGTTTCCTGACTGCCGCCGACCCGCCGTCGGAGCGAAGCGGGTCAAGGTGGAGCGCCAATGACGCGCGGAGCGCTCGATGGCGACGACCTTGAGGCGCGCAGCGGAGACGGCCACCATCGGGCGGCAGGAAACGGGGAAACCACCCGCACCCAACAACAAACCCCAGCCACCCTCAGCCCCCACCCACGCGGACTCTCCCACCCACGCGGCAAGCGCCCCAAGGGCTGGGTAACCAAACCCCCTTTGTCAGTAGGCTCTGAGCCCCTGCGCACGCGGCCCCGGCACGCGGGTGAGGCCTACGAGGCCCTGCGTTTGGCGGACCGGCTGCTGAGTGAGCTCGATGCCTGCCTTCGCTCCGGGGAAGAGCCTCCGGAGCCTTGGCGGCGGTAGAAGCCACTGCATGACGCAGGCCGCCCACCGTTCCGGTGGGCGGCCTGCGCTGTGTACCGCTGCTGCGGAGGGTGTGGGATTTGAACCCACGAAGCCCCGTCAAGGACTTGGTGCTTTTCAAGAGCACTGCACTCGGCCGCTATGCGAACCCTCCTGGGGGAGAGTGACTCTCCGCCAGACATGGTAGCCCACGGCGGGGACGGGTTCGCGTGGATATCGGGGTTGCCGCGCCGCAGGGGCGGGCGGGGGTGGCGTTCGCTGGTTACTCGTGAGTAACCTGGGGGCATGGAGAAAATGGACGCCGAGACGGCGGAGATGGTCAAGTCCGGGTTCCTCGCCGCGGTTCCCTTCGCGCGGACCCTGGGCGTGACCTTCAGCGACCTGGACCAGGGGCGTGCCGTCATGCGCCTGCCCGACAACGCGGAGCACCACAACCACGTCGGCGGCCCGCACGCGGGCGCCATGTTCACGCTGGCCGAGTCGGCTTCGGGCGCCATCGTGATCGGTACCTTCGGCGACCAGCTGGAGCGGGCCGTTCCGCTGGCCGTGAGCGCCGAGATCCGCTACCTCAAGCTCGCCATGGGCGACGTCACCGCGGACGCCACCTTGGGGCGCACGCGGGACGAGATCGTCGCTGAGCTGGACGAGGGCAAGCGCCCCGAGTTCCCCGTCGACATCGAGCTGCGCACCGACGACGGCACCGTCACCGGCAAGATGACCGTCGTCTGGACGCTGCGCCCCAACCGGAAGTAACGTCGCCAGCCGGGTCGGAGCCCGGCGCACGGGCACCCCGCTCGGGCGTCCCCCCTCAACCGCCCCGGTCAGACACCCCTTCCGCCCGTCCGACCGGGGCATTCCCCTGTCTCAGGCCTTTTCACGGGGCCCACTCGGGGCCTGTCGATTGTCGGTACTGCTGGGTACGTTGACCTGGAAGCCAGTCGGGTCGACCAGGAGGCAGTGCAGTGAAACTTCGAGTGGATCGCGACGCGTTCGCGGAGGCGGTCGCATGGACCGCTCGGGCCCTGCCCACGAGGCACGCGGTCCCCGTTCTCGCGGGGATGCGGATGGAGGTCTCCGCCGACGGCAGCGCGCTGCACCTGTCCGGGTTCGACTACGAGGTCTCCACCAGGGCCTCCGTAGAGGTCCTGTCGGAGGAGCCCGGGGCGGCACTGGTGCCGGGGCGTCTGCTCGCCGAGATCGTGAACAACCTCCCCACCGGCACGGTGTCCATCGAGACCGACGGGCCGAAGGTCCTGGTCAGCGGAGGGGCTGCCAAGTTCACCCTGATCACCATGCCGCTTGAGGACTATCCGAGCCTGCCCGGGATGCCGGGCCGGATCGGCTCGGTACCGTCCGACGCCCTCACCGCCGCCGTGCGCCAGGTGACCCCCGCGGCCAGCCGGGACGACACTCTGCCGATGCTCACCGGTGCCTACCTGGACTTCTCCGGGGACACCCTGCGGGTGGTGGCCACCGACCGGTACCGGATCGCGGTGCGCGAGCTCTGGTGGCAGCCGGAGGACCCGGGGATCGACCTGTCCGCGCTCGTGCCCGCCCGCACCCTGTCCAACACGGTCCGCGGGCTGATCAACCAGAGCAACGTGGACATCGCCCTGTCCACCGTCCAGGTGGGTGAGGGGGTCAGCCTCTCGCCGGGCGAGGGCATGATCGGCTTCGAGAACGGTGAGCGCCGCAGCACCACCCGGCTGATCGACAGTGACTTCGTCAAGTACGACGCCTGGTTCCCCACCGAGTTCTCCGGACGGGCCGAGGTCGCCGTCGCTCCGCTGCTGGAGGCCGTGAAACGGGTCGCCTTGGTGGCGGACCGAAACACCCCGCTGCGGCTTGCTTTCACGGAGGGTGAGGTCGTTCTGGAGGCGGGTTCGGGCGAGGACGCCCAGGCCGTGGAGGCCATCGAGGTGGGGTACGAGGGGGAGCCGATCAGGCTGGCCTTCAAGCCCGACTACCTGGTCGACGGGCTCAACGGTGCGGGGAGCGGTACGGCCTACCTGAACTTCACCGAGCCCACGAAACCCGCGGTGTTCACCGATGTTCCGGCGAAGGAGGGCGAGGACCCGGTATTCCGCTACCTTGTCCAGCCGTTGCGTATTACTTGACCAGCGGTTTTCCCGTTCTTGGGAACGTTGCCCCCAGGGCTGTCCACAAGTTATCCACAGGCTGTTCGCAAGCCTGTGGATAACCCGGGGTGATCAGCCCTCCCGGAGGTCCGAACTGCCCCTCGAATCGACCCGAATTTCCGCTGTGACAAGGGAAAACGGTGTTGACTCGGAAACTGTGCACAGCCTGTGGACAACTCCGCGCGCAGAGCTATTCGCCCTCGGCCAGAGAGGACGCCCGGCCAGTGGTCACGGGGGTGTCCAGACCGAGCTCCGCCTGCCGCCCGCGGCGGTAACCAGCGCGGTATCCGGCGGCGCTGTGAGTGCGCTCGGGCCGGTGTTTGCGCAACTGTGGGAACTGCTTGTGGAACTCTTCGGTCACCCGGTGGACATCGTCCTTGAGTACCAACTCCGCGCCGCGTGCGGAACCCTTCTCGCCATCACCCTGAGTGACGCCCGATTCTCCGTCCGGGGAAGCCATTTCCTGTAGGCGTGCACGGAAGTCGCGAATGCGTTCGGCCACCGCCTGACCGTAGGCGCGCACGAACGAACGGTAGTAACGCTTGCGTTCGGTCTCCAGAGCGGAGCGGGTGTAGTTGCGCAGTTCCCGGATATCGGCCACGTGGGCGGAACTCATGAACTTCGCCGAGGCCTCCATCTGCATGGAGATCGACGGCATCAGCATGCGCAGGGCGTCCAGTGCGTCGACGGTCCCCACCAGGATGATGGTGCGCTCGGTGTTCTCGGAGTTGTTTCCCCGGACCGCCGACTGGCACCCGTAAGCGGCGGCGATGTCGGCCAGCGCACGGACCCGGGCCTTTCCGTGGCCGCCCACCCCCGCAACGGTGTAGTCCATGCGGCTGATCGCGTCCGGTTCCTCGCCTCTTTCGGCGCGGGCCTCAGCCTCGGCGATCGCGTGGCGGGTCATCAGCTCGGCGGCCTTGGCGGTGAACGCCTGGCTCTCGGCATCAGTAACCGCGGGGTCCTCCGCCATGCGAAGGAGCCCGCGGACCCGCTCGACCATCTTCTGACGAGCAGCTTCAGTCATCGGCGCCGGTTGTCTCCCGTAGGTGAGGTGTAGTCCGTCCATCCGCTCCAAGGCGGAAAACATCGAGCCTAAGCCCTCTTGTTCCCCACCTTCATCACGGTGGCGCCGATCACCAACCGAATCACCTAGCTCTTGTTGCCGGCGACCATCGCGATGACACCGATGATGACCCAGAGGACCAGGCCCACGCCCAGGCCGGCGAAGGCCGCGGTGAACAGCCCGCTGAAGATCGCGAAGCTGCCGACCACCGAGGCGATGTAGCTCATGACGGCGGCACCGCCACCACCGAGCAGCGCCGGGGCGGTCGCGTAACGGAACGGGTAGTTGGCGGCCCAACGGCGGCCCCGGCGGTCACCCTTGCTGCTCAGCACCCCGCCGATCCCGCCGATCAGGGCGAAGAAGAAGATGCCGGTGGTCACCGCGCCGGGGATTCCGGCCATGCCGAAGTTGGTCAGGAAGGAGAGGGCGCCGGCGACCGAACCGCCCACGATGGATGCCCCCCACGGCCAGATCATCGTCGCCGAGGCGACGGGAGTGAATGCGTTACCGCGCTCCAGCGTCATGTTCACAGCTCCAGTCGAATCGCGTGGCGCCCACTCATCGCAGGGCCGTTCCCTTCAGCATGCAATACCAGGGCTGCGCACACATCAGGGCACGTCCCTGACTTACCCCCTAGGAGGGTCCCCGGCACCTGGCATCGGGTACCGGTACGAACTATCCCAGAGGTGCGCACGTTGTCCCTCCTCTGGTCTCAACGATCAACCGGCCTGGGAAGTGCCCCGGGTGTCGGGGTTTGCCGCCTCTCCGGCGCCGACCGAATCGGACCGCAGCCCGGCGTGCAGGTGCGGCCAGGACGCGCGGAAGGCGGGGAGCAGGGGAAGCGTCTCAGCGGTGCTGGCCGGGACCCATCGGATCTCCTTGCTCTCCGCGTTGCCGGGGCGGAACGGGGCCAGGTTCGGGATCCGGAGCAGGAAGGTGTCGTAGCGCCACACCGTCAGGTCCTGCTCGTGGCTGCCCAGGACGGTGTAGTCTCCGAGGTCGCCCGCGACCTCCTCGCGGAACTCGCGCACGGCGGCTTCCAGCGGGCTCTCGTCCCGGTTGCGGGCGCCGCCGGGGATGCCCCAGGTGCCGCCCATGTGGGTCCAGCCCGCCCGGTGCTGCAGCAGCACGTGACCGGAACCGGTCATGTCGGTGGCGTACAACAGCAGCCCGGCGGCACCGTACAGCCCCCACCTCTTGGAGCCGTCAGCCAGTTCCACCCAGCCGTTTCCGTCGCCCTCCTGCATCAAGCTCCTCCAACCTGAGCGGTTGCTCGCGTCCGACGATCAAGGGTCCGGCCACCCGCCTGCCTGTGGACAACCGAAAAACGAGTGGGACATTCCCGCTAATCTCTTGAACCTATGGCCCGTATGACCTCTTCCGCAGCCTTCCTTCCCGTCTACGCGCTCGACCTCGCCCGGCGCCACTGGGCTCCCCTGCTGTGCGTCTACACCGCCGGGATGCTCCTGCACACCCTGCTCATGCGCGGTCTGGTGGCTTTCATCGACGTGAACCCGGCCCTTTCCCTCGCGGGGCTCGGGCTCACGCTGCTCGTCACGCTGGTCACCTTCGTCCTCATGTTCCAGCTGCTCAGGCCGGGACTCCGGCTGGTCGACACCGAACTGGGGTCCGAGGTCGTCCGGCGGAACAAGCGGAGCGGGTTCGCGGAGGGCGAGCGACGGGTGGTCGACGGGGTGGCGCTGGCCATCCTGCCGTTCCTGATCTTCTACGGGGCCTGGGGGTTGATCGAGGAGGAGTACAACACCTACAGCATCAGCCTGCTGAACACCGCGGGTGTGGAGGCCTTCGCGGCCCCGACCGAACTCACCTGGTTCGGCCTGCCCCTGGTCATCGCGTTGCTCGCCTGGGTCCTGCGCCGCGTCTGCGGCCACTTCTACAACAGCGGACGCAACCCGGTGCTGGGCATCCTCACCGCGCTCTTCGAGGGCGTGTGGATGTTCATGGTGATCTTCTCGCTCGGTGCCATGATCGGCCTCGCCCAGGACTGGATGTCGGCCCGTGTCGCCTGGGTGGCGGTCGAGACCGCCTACACCAACAGTCTCGACGGGCTCGGTGAGCTCATCAACGTCCCCGAGTTCGCCGCCGGGGTGACCGCCGCGCTCGCGGCCGTGTGGACCGCGGTCAAGGAGGGCTTCCTCGGCCCGATGCTGTGGCTCACCATCACCGCCGTGGTCTACAGGGCCCAGATCGACGACCAGGAAGCGCTCTTCGACCAGCGCCGGCACGGACGCTTCGGGACCGCGGTGGCAGGAGCGGCGCGCCTGAGCAGGCTGTTCGGCCGCAATGCCGCCTCCGGCCTCCGGGAGCAGTTCCTCCCCTGCGTGAACGCGGTCCGCTTCGTGTTCCGCTCCGGTCCGGTGTTCTACCTGTCCTTCTGCGTGTTCTTCGTGCTCCTGGACCTGATCTTCAGCCTGTTGAACCGTGGCGTGTTCGTCCTGCTCGGACCCGGCCGGTTCCAGGGCGAGCTGTGGCCGTGGCTGCAGCCGGTCGACTTCGCCGTCGAGGCCCTGCACATGCTGATGCGCCTGTGCCTGCTGGCCGCGGCCTTCGAGATCGCGCTGCGCCGGGCGGAGGGGAACAGCACCGGCCGACGCGTGTGGCAGGTGGCCGGGCACGCCCTACGGCGACCAGCGGCGGGCCAGCGCCGCCACCGGGGCTGAACGGGAAGGAGCCCGGGGAAGGGGCGGACGGCCGCGGGGGCGCCGCGGCCTGACGCAGCCGTTCACGGTGGCTTACTCCATGGGCTCGGCCTCGAAAAGCAGCGCTTCCGGGCTGGGCCCCTCCTCGCTGTCGGAGGTGGCCACGGTGACCTCGAAGCGCAGCTCTTCCGCCACGTCCTCGGGGACCAGGAACGACAGCACCAAGGTCTGTTCGGAGCCCGGTGCGATGGCCTGGCCCTCGCCGTCGGCACAACCGCCCATGGTCGAACCGGGATCGTCGGCCAGGCTGCGCATGCTGTACTCGGGGACCGGTTCCCAGGAGCGGCCGTCCTCGTCCACCGCCTTGAAACGGCAGTACGACTGCAGCAGTGCGCTGGCGTCCTCGTCGTCGGGGGTGACGCGGAAGCCCGCGTCGACGAGCTCGACCCCGTCCGGCGGGGGCGGGTTGCCCTCCAGGTACCCGGTGAGGTACCCGAGCATGTGCCACTCGCTTCCGGCGAGGGTGGCGGTCTCCTCCGACACGGGCTCAGCCTCCGGGGGGATGAGCCCGTGTTCCCGGCCCTCGTTGAGCTCCGTCCAGTAGGGCCAGCCGAGCATGACCGGCAGGAGCACCAGCAGAGCCGCCACGTACGGCAGGTGCAGGCGTTTCCACAGGGGGCGCACGTGCCGGAGACCGCTTGTGCTCGGGGGTTCGGTACGGCGCCGTCGCCCCCGGCCGGACCGGGTGGCCTCGGCGGCGGGGTGCTGGGGCTGCTGGTTCGGCGGCCGGTGCCAGTGCTGTCCGGGCGGTCCGTAGCCCTGTTGGCCAGGGGGCACCGGGGATGCGGGAGGCCCCTGCGGTGGTTGCTGGGGCGGGCCCTGTTGCGGGTGCGCGCCCGGTGGCGGCCCTTGTGGCGGCCCCGGGGGCTGGGAGGGCGGGGGCGCCTGAGGCGGCGGAGGGCCCTGAGCTGGCGGAGGACCTTGAGGCGGCTGCCAGGGAGCTTGTCCGGGGTGCCACCCCTGGGGCCGCGGCCCGTAGGGGTCATTCGGACGCATGGGTGTCCTCCCCGGTCTGGATCTCCGGCGGGAGCAGGGCGACGGGCTCGTCGGAGGGTTCGGTGGCGGCCAGGCCCAAGTCGATCGAGGCCTGGGCGCCCAGACGGCCGTCGTAGCCCTCGGCGTGCGTCACCACCAGGGCGGGCTCGTCGATCTGCTCGACGGGGACCTCGAAGACGAAGGCGCCCTGCAGGGGGAGTCCGGGGGACAGGGACTCACGGTCGAGGGTGTCGGTGAACCAACCGCGCTCGAAGTAGGTGGTGCCGTCCGCCATCTGGAGCTCGGCGGGGAACGCGTCGATGGTGGTGTGTGCGGCCGTGAGACGCGCCCAGACGACCAACCAGGCGCCATTGGCCTCCACGGTCTCACCGCCCTCGCCGAGGCCGCTGGGGACCGACAGGGAGCTGGTGAGGTCGACCTCGGCGACTTCGACGGTGAAGTCGTCGGTGCTCACTGCCTCGTTCGCGTCGCCGGAGGTGGTGATCGGCCCGACCGCGTCCTCATCGCTGACGACGAAGTACTGGAGGACGGGGATGAGGGCGATCATGGCCAGGCAGACCAGCACGGAGAGGGCTCGGTTCACGGTCCGGCCTCCTCGAGCGGCACGGAGACGGAACCCACGAGGCCGTCGTCGGCCACCCACAGGATGCCCCCGCCGCCGCGGGCCTCGATCCGTTCGATCTCGTGCACCGCCACCCGCACGTCGTCCACCTCGTCCGGCGCCATCCCGTCCGGCAGGGGCCAGGAGATGATCGCGTCCTCTTCGAACATGTGCGGCTGCAGGTGGGACACGTATCCCTCCGGCATGCGCTGGAAGAGGAGGTCGGGGTCCTCGAGGGCGTCGTCGGAGGGCCCGATGTGCGCCACGGCCGATTCGATCGCGTCGAAGGTCCCGACCGGACGCTCGGACCCGTGCATCTCGATGTCCGCCCGGACCTGCAGGAAGTCGTCGGACTCGTCGGAGACCACCCGGGCCTCGTGCGGGGCGATGCGGATCAGGTCGTTGGCCAACTCAGTCCCGGCCGGTTCGGGATCGGCGAGCGCGTCGGCCTTTTCCAGTCCCCCGAACACGGCCACGACGAGCACACCGAGCGCCAAGACCGCACCGACCGCGGACAGGACCGCGGCGCGCGCTAGGGGACTCCCGAGGAGGGTGGGCCGATTGGGGACGTCGGCCTCGCTGACATGGTGAACCACGAGGCCGAAGTGTAGGCGGAAAGCGGGCGAAGCGGATCGCGATCACCTCTGAAGACCGGCTGGTGGCCGGAAGAGGCCAGGTCAAATCTTATGGTTCGGCCGCGGCCCGCCCTTTCGACGCCGATGGTGTTCAGTGTGAGGCCGCCCGGGTAACTTCTCGTCCCGAACCCCGCTTCCGAAAGCGTTCAGGGCTTCCCCTTGTGTTCCGGCAACGGAGTCCCGAAGAACCGCTCGGGCGTGTTCGTGTAGTTACCTGAAGTGTTGACTGCGGCCCGTGGCCGCCCCGATAAGGCCAGGAGTCAACAATGGGTAGCGGCGCTACGACCTTGGGTTTCTTGTGGTTGCTGAAAGCCGGTTGAAAGCAGAGCGCAAGAGAATCTCTCTAGTGTGATGCACGTTCGA
The DNA here is from genome assembly GCF_054777395.1 of Nocardiopsis oceani. NCBI lineage: Bacteria > Bacillati > Actinomycetota > Actinomycetes > Streptosporangiales > Nocardiopsidaceae > Nocardiopsis > Nocardiopsis oceani. The sequence continues at coordinate 87,788 of NZ_BAAHAR010000009.1, read as the reverse complement.
CGCGATCGGTCTCCACGAGAGGACGGCTCGTGGTCCCATCCGGTCCGACGTTCGTTGGACACATGCCACCCGTGGCGTAGCTGAGGCGGCAGCGCCGCGGGTGGCCGGTCCGCCGGAAGGCGGTGAGTCCTGATGATGCTTCGTAGACGACGTAGGGCAACATTGCGGCTCTACACGAGTGCTGTACGCAAAGGAGTTCGAGTGCCGAAGATGCTGACCGTGGACGAGCAGTTCGAGGCGATCATCGCCGGAGCCGAGATCACGGCGAAGATGAGCCCCCTGCGCGACCCCGACGGCGGCGAGCAGCCTGCCCCTTCCGAGGAGAAGCCCGCCGAGTCCGCTCCGGCCGAGGAGAAGTCCGGCGACGACAAGTGACTTCTCCGTAAGGTAGTCCAGCGGTCACTCCGAGTGTCCCCGTGGAGGGTGATGCTCGGAGCCGTTGGCATGCCATGATTCCACTTCACGGTCCATTCCCCTTGCTAGGGTGGCTGCTTGTGGAATTCGGAGTGCTTGGCCCCATCACCGTCTGGTCCGATGGCAGACCGATTCCGGTCGGCGGACCACGCCAGCGCTGTGTACTAGGTGCGCTATTGGTGCACTTAGGGCGGGAGGTCACCGTTGACCAGATCATCGGTTATCTCTGGAGTGATGATCCCCCGCGCACAGCGCGTTCGGTTATTCAGGTCCAAGTCTCGCACCTGCGCCGTATTATTCCAGGAAGTATCTCCACGACCCAGGGCGGTTACGTTCTGGATGTCGATCCGGAGAGCGTTGATCTGCACCGATTCCGCAGCCTAAGGAGGCGCGCGGCCGACAGTGATCCGGAAGCCGCTGTCGAGTTGCTGGACCAGGCGCTGCGGTGCTGGCGTGGTGCCCCCTTCTCTGGGGTTGGTTCCGAGTACCTTGACCACTCAGTTGTCACCCCTTTGGTCGAGGAACGCTGGTCCGTCGTCATCGCCTGGGCGACGCATGCCATGGATCTCCGTCGTTACGGCGATGTGGCCTCAGTCCTGAGCCCGCTCGTCAGCGAGCAACCGTTCGGGGAGCGGTTGCACCATCTGCTCATCTCCGCGCTGTGGCGAGACAATGAGCGGGCCAGGGCGCTGGCGGTGTACGAGGAGTTCAGATCCAGGCTCGCGGAGGAGCTCGGCGTCGACCCCGGGCCGGAGCTCGTCGGTCTGCACACCCGGATCCTCCAAGAGGACGCTGGGGAGGTTTCGAGGGAGAACCCAGCCAGCGCGTCGCTTGCGGACTCCGCTGGTCCCTACCTGGTCCGCAATGACCTTCCCCGTGACTTGACCGACTTCACCGGTCGCCAGGAGTCGTTGGAGAAGCTGCAGGAACTGGCCTTCTCCGACGAGCAGCGGGCCAAGGTTTGTGTCATTACCGGTTCGGGTGGCGAGGGTAAGACGACGACTGCGGTTCGGTTCGGACACGAGTTCGCCAAGAAATACCCCGACGGCCAACTGTTCATCGACCTCTACGGATACACGTCGAACAGGGAGCCGCTCGACGCGGCCTCCGCACTCGGTGTCCTGCTGCGTGCCGTGGGGGTCGAGCCAAGGGCTGTACCCGAGTCCTTGGAGGAGCGGTCAGCACTGTGGCGAGCGACCCTCATGGGGCGCAAGGCACTCCTCATCTTGGACAACGCGGCGAGCTACGCTCAGGTGAGCCCGTTGTTGTTGTCCTCCCCCGGGTCGATCACCCTCATCACGACCCGCAATGAGTTGTCCGGGCTCAGTGGTGCCCGTTTCATCTCGCTCGGTATGTTCGATGAAAGGTCATCACTGGAACTCCTGGGGCGAGTTCTGGGGGATGAGAAAGTACGGAACGAACTTGGCCAGGCGCGCGAGATCACACGTATATGCGGTGGTCTTCCGCTCGCCTTGCGGGTGATCGCCGGTCGAATGCTCAGCCGCCCCAGGTGGTCGTTCGCGCACGTGGCCAGGAGGCTCGGAGAGAGGGACCGAAAACTCCACGAACTGCGTGTCGAAGGCCAGAGCGTCGAGTCGGCTATCGATCTTTCCTTCCAGAGTCTCAACCCCGAACAGCGCCGGGCCTTTCTTCTGCTGGGATTGATGATCGGGCACACCATCGACCTTGCCGGTGCCTCGTCTCTGCTTGGAACGTCGATGGAGGACGCAGATGACACGCTCCAAGAGCTCGTCGGCGTCTGCCTGCTGGATGAACCGCAGGGGGACGTCTACGGTCTGCACGATCTGATCCGGGTTTTCGCGCATAAGCGTGCGGTCGAGGAGTTCGGGCACGACGAGTCCGCGAGGGCCAGGTCCCGCCTGGCGGAGTACTATCTGTCCACGGCTCAGCACGCCGCAGAGCTCCTAGGCCCGCGCGTACATGGTGACGACTCGGACAGTCTGAGCTCCAGGTACCGAACGGATATCTCCGGCGCCGAGGGTGCGGAGAAGTGGTTCTCGCTGCATCAGGAAAATCTGACTGATGCGATCGAACACTTCGCTTCACACGACAACGGTGAACATGCGTGGCGCATGGCTGACGCCGTATGGCGCTTCTATGCACTGCGTGGACAGATGGGCCTGCTGGTCAGCTCGCAGGAGCGGGCGCTCCAGATAAGTGACAAGCAGGGAAACCACCGTGGGCGCGCCGTGATGCTGATTGGTCTCGGAATCGCCCACTACATATCGGGCCGTTTCGATGACGCGCTCAATTTCCTCACGGAAGCTCGTGATCTACTGGAAGAAATCGGTGACTCGAAGGGTACCATTCGTGCCCTGGCTAATTTGGGTATGGTCTATGAGAGAGTCGGCCGTTTCTCTGATTCAATGGTGGCGATCCGGGGCGTCCTGGATCGTTCCGCTGAAATCGGCAACGTCAGAGTGGAAGCGCAGCAGTGGGGAAACCTCGCCGTGCTGCATCAGACGATCGGTGAACACGAAAACGCGCTTCGCTGTGGCCAGCAGGCAATACTGAAGTCGGGCGGGGAGGAACAGAGCGAGGTCAGGGCGAGGGTCAAGCGCGTGACGGGGGAAGCCAGGATTGGGCTAGGAAACCTCCCGCTCGCGTTCCAGGACCTGCGCGAAGCGTTGGAATTCTCCATCAAGCTGCGGCTCGTGGGCAACCAGATCTACGTTCACAATTCTCTCGGACTGGCATACCGGTCGGCGGAGTGTTGGGAAGAGGCAATCGAGTCCCACAACGAGGCCTTGGCTCTCGCGGAAAAGTCGGGGGACCGTAGCGGGGACTCTGAAATCCTCACTGACCTGGGAATGACTTATGCGGCTGCCTCCCGCTCTGACGAGGCTGTAGAGGTGCTCAAGAGAGCCAGGGATATCGCGAGTGAGCGCGGCGAGGCATACATGTTGGCCCGCGCCTCACTCGCGCTTGGGCGGCTTCCCGAACCCGTCGTTGAGGCCATGCACTCCAGAGAGCTGCTCACAGAGGCACTGCGGACCTTCGAGGAGCTCGGGCTGCCCGAAGTTCAGCAGGCCAGGGAGGCTCTGGCGGCTATCTGACCCCGCCGGACCGCTTGGGTTTCCTGGACCGTGACTTCGACGCCGTCCAGCCGCCGTTCCGGCGCATCGAGCGCAGGTAGAACCGGGCGGGCAGCGTGCGCACTGCCCTTGGTAGCTTCGGATACACCTTGCGGGTGAGGCGCATAAGCCGGTCGAACCGGCGCTCGTGGGCCTCCGACCAGGGGATCCCGAAATCCCTCCGCAGTTCCGGGCTCAGCAGGCCCCCGCTGAGGAAGCGCTGGGTCAGGGTGAGCGGCCACAGCAGCCGGTTGTTCGGGCGGAAGAGCTCCTGGGCCAGGCGATGGGCCTCCGGGCTGACTTCCAAACGCGCGTGGGCACCTTCCCAGTAGGCGTCGAACTCCGATGGGCTCTGCGGCCACTCCTCCGGAGGCAATCCGAGGGCGGTGGCGTACACCGCAGCCTCGCGCAGGAGCTCGGCGTGCTCCTCCTCGGAGAGCTCGGCGACGGTCAGCTCGTAGAGGCGCACAGCGGTCTGGTACAGAGTCGCGGCGACCCACAGCAGCAGTTCGGGGTCGAGGGCGTTGTACCCGGGGCCCCGTACCTTGCGGTGCATGGCGCGCACGATGGCCTGGACGCGTTCGCGCTCCTCCTCGGTGCCGTGCGCTGTCCCGTAGACGTAGTACAGGGTGCCGCGCAGCCGGTCGAGGGGGCGGGAGGCGAAATCGCTGTGCTCGGCCACGCCCCGGGCGACGCTGGGGTGCGCTATCTGCAGCAGGACCGCACGTCCCGCCCCGGCGAGGAGGCAGGCCTCCGCGTTGATCCGCCGGAGCGGGGATTGGTCGGACGATCGTCCCATGCCTGGATCGTATGACAGCGTCCGCGAGCGCGCACTGCAACACACACCTACTCGACCGCGCACCCACCGGAGGGCATCTCCACCTCACCGCCCCTACCGGACGGTGGCCGACACGGCCCGGAGCAGTCCTGGACGTACCAAGGCGTCGGTGCTGTCGACGTACTGGTCGACTGCGCCCACCGGAGGCCTGCCGACAAGCACGGGGTCCTTGATCCGTTCCAGGAGCGCCTCCGTGTACCTCGTGGCGTCCAGCACCGGGAACGGCCGGGAGTGGAAGGAACGGGGCTCGGGCGACAGTGCTTCCGCGAGTCCGGTCCGGTTCTGCCACGCGGCCACCAGCCGGTAGGCCTCGGCCAGGTCCTGCTTCGGGTCCGCGGAGGTCAGCGCCCGGCGCAGCACCGGGGCCACCTCCGACGCCTCCGGCAGTGCGGAGAAGGCCGACCCCAGCCACTTGGAGTAGGGCGGGTAGCGGCGGGCCAGCAGCAGGCACAGCCGCATGAGGTCGCGGACGAGCCGGGCGGTGGCCACCCGTTCGCCGAGCTCGTCGCCGACCTCAGCGCAGCGGCCCACGAACGGTTCCTCCTGGGCGATCCGCTGCCACTGGCAGGCCAGCACGTGTCGCCAGACGTCGTCCGGGTACCAGGCCAGGTTCCGGCGGGCGGCCGTGAGTTCCCCGGTGCCGTCATGGAAAACCGCGCCGCCCACCGCTCCGGCCAGCCGCTGGGTCGGGGTGGCCAGCCAGTCGGAGGTGCTCACACCGGAGCGCGGGTCGAATCCCAGTTCCGCGACGAACCACGCTCCGGGTTCGACGGCGTCTACGAGGTGCCGCCCTCCAACGCCGCCGGTGAGCTGGTGCACCCCGGGGTCGTCCGGTACCGGGGCGAACCGGGTGGGCCAGCCGCGGATCCGCTGGGGCAGCTTTTCCGCCAACTGGTCGGAGACCCGCTCGTGGCCTTCGGAGAGGAACAGCTGGAGGCGCGGCCCCCAGTCGTGGTCGGTGGAGCGCTCGGTGTCCAGGCCCAGCACCTCCGAACCCGCTCCCACCAGCGCCGCCGCGTGCGGCACTCCGCCCAGCAGCGGGGCCACGGCCTCCTCGTACAGGGCGCGGGACAGTTCGACCCCGGGGAGGAATCGGGGCCGTCCCCCGTCAGGCTGGTACGGGGGCGGTTCCACGCCGGGCGGGAACGGGGGCGGTTCGGTCATCGGTGTCGGCCTCTCCTCGCTGGTGCCGGGCCAGGCCCGGCCGGCCGGTCGGAACCCCGTTCTCCCATGCGTGGCGCGGCCCGTCCACGGGTTTTCCCGCGCCCTCACGTGCCCACCGGGCAGGGAATTCCCTCCTGGGTCGGAGGTAAGGGAAATATGTCCTTTCGGTGAGGTCTGGCCGGAAACTCCGCGGGTCGACCTCTTGGTCTAGTCCTCTTCCCGACAGACCGGTCGCCCAGGAGCCGGGCATCGGTCCAGTTCCGCGCGCTCCGGACCGGGACAGCCGACCAGTACCGGTGCCGGAACTCCACCGCCTGGGCCCGCGCACTGGTACGGGAACCACTCCACTCCCACCGGTAACAGGGGTCTTGACGGCGGGTAACCCGCTCTTTACCGTCATCGGAACTGGGTGGACGGACTTTCCCGGAAACCAAGGGACAGTTCCCGGACCCCGTCCGGGACTCACGGAAATAACCGGCCGTGAGCCTGCACCCGCCCGCCCTGGACCGGAAACGGTTCGGGTCATCCCGCTACGGCCTTCCGAGGTCGTGACCCACAGAAGGGCTCTGTTCATGAGCATTCGCAGCAAGATCCGCTCCACCGCGGCCGTCGCCGCCGGTACCGCCCTGGCCTTCACCATGATGCCGGCCGGCACCGCCAGCGCCCACGGTTACGTCTCCGACCCGCCCAGCCGCCAGGCCCAGTGTGCGGAGGGCACCGTCGAGTGCGGTCCCATCCAGTACGAGCCGCAGAGCGTCGAGGGCCCCAAGGGCCTGATGAGCTGCTCCGGAGGCAACGAAGCCTTCTCCGAGCTGGACGACGACGACTACGGCTGGGACGTCACCCCGGTCAGCAGCACCGCCGCCTTCGACTGGACGATCACCGCCGCCCACGCCACCACCACGTGGGAGTACTTCATCGACGGCGAACTGGTCGACAGCTTCGACGAGGGCGGCGCGCAGCCGCCGTTCAGCTTCACCCACGACGTCGACCTGTCCGGCTACAGCGGTGAGCAGACGGTGCTCGCCCGCTGGAACGTCGCCGACACCGACATGGCCTTCTACGTCTGCGTCGACGTCGACATCAGCTAACCATCCCCTCCGGGCGCCTGAGCGCGCCGAGGGCGTGTTCGGTGGACGGCTGGTTCCCGCACGCGCCCGAGCCCCGGTCCGGCCTCGCCAGCCGGCCCGGGGCGCCTCACGTGGTCGGTACCCGGTCGTCGGTCGACACAGCGCGTGCGCTCTTCGAAGGCCCGTGCGTAGCGCAGCACCTCCACGTCCCGGTAGTGGTCCACGGCCATCTGGAACCCGACCGGGAGCCCCGTCGGGGTGAACCCGGCCGGTACCGCCAGCACGGGCAGTCCCGTGGCCGACAGCACACAGGCCGAACGCATCCAGTCCAGGTAGGTCGTGGATTCCACGCCGTCGACCGCGGCGGGGTAGCGCAGCCGGGCGTCGAAGGGCACGACCTGGGCGGCCGGGCTGAGGAAGAGGTCGTAGCGCGAGTAGAAGTCCCGGACGGCGGCGGCGAGCCGGGTCCGCGCCTCGGTGGCGTCGATGATCTGCCGCGCGTCCAGGTCCCATCCCGCCTCCACGTTCCACACCACCTCGGGCTTGATGAGGTCTCGGTGCTCGCGCACCAGGGGGCCGAGCCCGGCGGCGAAGTCGATGGCGCGGGTGGTCCGGAAGACCCCGTCCGCCCCGGTGAGGTCGGGAGCGGCCTCCTCCACGACGGCTCCGGCGTCCTCGAACACGCTCAGCTGCCGGTTCAGCACCTCCAGGACCTCGGGGTCCACGGGAACACCGAGCCCGAAGCCCGGACTCCAGCCGATCCGTACGCCTTGTAGGCCACCGGTTGCGGGCGCGGCGAAGTCGGCACCGGTCAGCGGGGCGGGAGGCAGGACCCGGTCCGAGGGACCGGCGACCGCGGACATGAACAGCGAGATGTCGGATACCTCGCGGGCCATGGGCCCGGTGCGGCCGAGCCAGGCCCAGTCGTTGTTGAACGCGGGCGCGGGCAGTACCCCGTAGGACGGGCGGAAGCCGACCACGTTGCAGAACGACGCCGGGATGCGGAGCGACCCTCCCACGTCCGACCCCTCGCCGAGCGGCTGGATGCCGGCGGCGAGGGCCGCGGCCAGCCCGCCCGAGGAGCCGCCAGCGCTGCGTTCGGTGGCATAGGGGTTGGTCGTGGTGCCGAAGACCTCGTTGAAGGTGTGCGACCCGGCCCCGAACTCCGGCACGTTGGACTTCCCGGTGGCGATGGCGCCGGCCTGGCGCAGCCGGGCGATGACCAGATCGTCCTCGACGGGGACGTGCTCGGCGAAGACCGGGGATCCGCTGGTGCTGCGCATGCCGGCCACCGCGTGGGTGTCCTTGTGGGTCATCGGCAGCCCGTGCAGGGGCGGCAGCTCGGCCTCGGAAAGAGTGCGCCGGTCGGCCGCGTCCGCGGCAGCGAGGGCCTGTTCGGGTTCCACGGTGACCACGGCGTTGATCGCCGGGTTCACCGCCTCGATCTGTGCCAAGTGCGCGGTGACGGCCTCCCTGGCGGAGACCTCCCTGCGCCGGATCGCGCGGACCAGGGCCGCCGCTGACATCTGTTGGATCTCGTCCATGGTCGCTTGTGCCCCTTTCGCCGCTCCGGTGGAGGTGTTCAACCCATCCAAGTGACTTGGACGATCACGACGCGCTCACCTCGGACCTCAGTGAGGTAGGTCAGCATGAGCCTCTCATGTTGCTCGGTGCGGACACCCGGCATGGTTCCGGAGAGGGCGCCGCCCTCCAGGAAGACCATGGATTCGCGGACCGCGATCTCCGCAGCCAGTGCGGTTACCGCGCGAACAGCCCCTTCCGGCAGGTCATCGAGGAGAGTGTCGGGGTCGTGTTCCCAGTGCCGGTCGGAACCACGCTGTTCTCTTCGCCTGCCTGGGTGAAAGCGCCTTGTATCTCGTCGAAGAAATCGCTGGGGCGGGACGGTGCGACCGTTGCCAGTGCCTGTCGGAGCTCGGGGAGTCTCTGCGGGGGCTGCGGGATGAGCGCGTTCGCGTCGTCGGCAGGCGAAATGGTCATCTGAACCTCCCGAGGTCCCGGTAACGCAAAATGCCCGGCAAGGAATGAACCTTACCGGGCATCTGCCTCTGTCGGGGTGGCGGGATTTGAACCCACGACCTCTTCGTCCCGAAGGAATCCAAAGCCCCTGGTCAGCAACTTGCATGATGCTCTGACCTGCGATTTCTGTTCGCGGATGTTCGCGGTTGTTCGGGCACGAACGCGCGTTCTGACGCACGGTTGACGCACGCAGCTTCCCCCGTATCGAGAGAGAGCTTGGGCCGGTATGCTCCTTCAAGACGCGTCTGTAGGCGCGACTCAGGTACACAGAACCCCCGCGCCCGATGACGGCACGGGGGTTCTGTGGTGTCCAGCGGCGGCCGCTCACTAGTCGGCCAGCGGACCCCGCTTCACGTCTGCGAGGAACGCCGTCCACTCGCCGCGCGGGAACGAGATGTGGCCAGCTTCGCGGTGCTTCGTGTCTCGGATCGCGCCGGCTGCACCGGGCATGAGCGAGCATTCGACGCAGTCTTGGTTGTGGTTGCTGTAGGACGCTTTTTCGAACTCAGGTGTCAACATTTTTAATCGCTTTCTTCGGACAGGATGTCCTCGATGAAACGGGCGCTCTGCACTGTGCTGAGAGCAGCGCCTTGCAGCTCGCCGAAGGTCGCCGTGTAGCGCTCCAACTCGGCTTCGGTCTCCTCGAAGACGCCGCTGGCCACGCTATCGGTGTAGGCGATCGGCGCATCCAGCGGATCGGGGAAGTCCAGGAGGGTGAAGCTCATCCCCAACGACGCGTGCGGGCCGGCGGAGAACGGCAGCACCTGGATGTCGATATTCGGCAACTGGCCGATCCGCAAGAGGTACTCGAACTGACCTGTCATCACCGACCGGTCGCCCATCGGACGGCGTAGCGCGGCCTCGTCGATGACGGCCACCAGCCGCGGCGGTGCCTCGTACCTCGTCAGGATTTCGCGGCGCTCCATGCGAGCGTCGACCTGGCGCTTGATCTTGTCGGGAGAGGTGTACCGGCCGCCGAGGAACACGCCTTCGGCGTACTCGGGCGTCTGTAGAAGCCCCGGGACGATCGCGACCTGATACGTGCGGATCAGGTTTGCCTCGGTCTCGAAGTCCGGAAGGCTCTCGGCGCCGAACACATCCCGGTACTTCCACCACCAACCCTTCTGTTTGGCATCGCGCGCGAGCTGATGGAGCGCTTCCCGCTGCTCGTTCTCCTCGACGTTGTAGAGGGCCAGCAACGAGTCAAGGTCGCCGGGCTTGACCGTCTTCAGCTCCGAGGTCTCCAACTTGCCGACCTTGGCCTTCGCCCAGCCGAGGCGCTCGCTGACGTGAGCCATCGTCAGACCAGCGTCATCACGAAGACGTCGCAGGTGCCGCCCGAGGCGTCGACGCCGAACGGACGGCGAGTAGGTGGGGTTCGCGCGTGCCATAGACGTATCGTACCTCCGCACGTAAATCGTAGAGTCTCTCTTTTGGGGTTGTGCTACTCGGTGTTTCTGGCGCATGATGTCGACACCTGAGTATTGCTCCTACAGACAGCGGACAGGAGAAGATCCCTAATGTCCGGTTTCATGGAAGGAACCCCCGGCCGAACTCCCCAAACGCGCGGTGTCTCACCCCTGGGCAGGCCCCGAAACGCTTCCCGCGTCCGCCCCTATCTCTGCACCCACTGGGCGGTGGTCGAGTGATGGAGATGTTCGCCTTGGACGACCAGAGAGACGTCATTCTCACGACCGACGCCGTCCTGGCTGACGGACGAGAGCTGACCGGCGACGAGATCGGCGAGCTGATGAAGCAGCTCGAGCCGCTTCGGCTCGACACCTTGTGGCGTGAGCTCCAGCGTCACTACCCGCTCGGCTCATGGGTGAGTGTCGTCAACAGCAAGCGCACCGAGCCTGACGTGGTCATCGGCTACAAGCGGGGCCGTCCCGGCGATGCCGGCCACATGCTGATGATCCGCACGCACCGAGGCGTCGAGCTTCGCGTGCCCGTGGACGAGGCATATGCGGTGCTCCCACCGAGGGAGGGGCGGCGATGATCCGGCTGTTCCTCTGCCTCCTCGGCGCCGTCCTTCGGCCCGTTCGACCCGACGTCCGTTCTCGACCTGCACCGAGCGCGGCCGTCCCGCCCATTCCTCGCCAGGCGCGCCGAACTCTGAACGCCGACGCCGACCTGATCGCGCGCGACCACCCCGACTGGCGAGTGCTGGTCCTCCCGGCGCGCTTCGGCCTCTACTACGTCGCCGCCCGTGGTGCCCACGTCGTGCGCGCCCACTGTCCCGACGAGGCTCGCCGCCGCATTCGCGAAATCGACGAGGAGCCTCCCCCGGCGCTGGTTCGCCCCTACGTCTACGGGAGGTGGTGACCGTGTCCGATGACAGACCCGAGGCACCGGAGATCACCGCCGTGACCGCGGTCGGCCTCGCGCTCATCCTCCCGCCCGGCGCCGTCGAGGACGGTCACCCCGTGGCGAGGATGCGCGAAGTCCTGGCTGACGAGATCGAGGCCGCGCGAACGCGCGGCTGCTGACCCCCTGAACCCCCGCGTGCCTGGTTTACGTGGCTGTTCGCCAGGCACGCGGGCCCCGCCCTCGAGTCACGGGGGCTCGAGGGCGCCCCCCACACGGAAGGACTGCTCTTGCAGCGATTGACCCCCCATGTCGAACAGAACTTCCACGACGCCTACTTGACGGTGCTCGACGCCGTCACCAACCACACCGACCACACCATCTCGTCGAGGGGCAACGACGCGGCCGAACTGACCAACGTCAGCTTCAGGATCGCCGACCCCCGCGACCGGCTTCCCTTCCTGATGCAGCGGCCGGTGAACATCGTCTTCAACCTCGCCGAGACCCTTTGGTACGCCGCCGGCCGTGATGACCTCGACATGATCGGCTACTACGCGCCCGGCATGGCGAAGCACTCCGTCGACGGAAAGACCCTGACGGGCACCGCCTACGGAACGAAGATGTTCGCCCCCGACGGCCAGGGCGTCACCCAGTGGGGGCGCGTCCTCGACCTGCTTCGCGCCGACCCTGACACCAAGCGCGCGGTGTTGGGCATCTACCAGCCCTCCGAACTGGCAGTGCCCGACAATCCCGACGTCTCGTGCACCGTCGCCGCTCAATTCCTGGTGCGAGACGGACGCCTGCACCTGGCGTGCTACATGCGCGGCAACGACGGATACAGGGGGATGGTCTCGGACGTCTTCGCGTTCACCTTCCTCCAAGAGGTCGCCGCTTGTCAGCTCGGCGTCGAGCTGGGGCACTACACCCACCACGTGGCGTCGATGCACGTCAACAACTCCGACGCGGCGACCGTGCGGCGCGTGCTCGACGAGCCCCGCCAACCCGGGTACCTGCGACCGGCGTTCCGGCCGCCGGAGATGCCCGCTGACACCTCCTGGTCGACCCTCGAGGTCGTCTTGGAACACGAGGAAGCGTTGCGCACCAACGAGCGCTCGCACACCCCGGAGACCCTGACGGAAACGGGGCTGGGCGAGTACTGGCGTCAGATCCTGTTGTTGTTCGAGATCTTCCGGCAGATCAAGCACACCGACGAGACAGTCAGCGCCGACCACGTGGCCGCACTCGACCCGGGGTACCGGTGGCTGGTCACCCGTCGGTGGAAGAACCGCATGCCCCAGCTCGAGGGGACCACGTGATGCCGGCCGATGGTTGGGGCCGGTGGACCGTCGCCACGTGCAAGCCGGACGCGACCCGCCGCAGCTTGGTCGAGCTGATCCTGGAATGGATCGGCTCCGAGGTCCGCCTGGTCGAGCGCCGATCGGTAGTCGTGACCGAGCGGCACATCTTCACCCACTACGCCGACATGATCGAGATCGACGACCGGTTCCCCTTCGACGTGCGCGCCGAGCTGCGCCGCAACTGGGTCGGCAAGACCGTCACGGTCGCCCTGTTCCACGGCCAGACCGAGGACACCCCCGAGCGAGTGCGCGGGCTGCTCGGCCACTACGACCCCGGCCGCGCCGACCCCTCCACGATCCGGGGCCACTTCGGCGCGGACTCCATCGCGCAAGCCCGCTCCGAGCGCCGGTTCATCGACAACCTGATCCACACCTCAGACGACGCCGAAGGTTCCGAGCGCGAGTTCAACGTGTGGTTCGGCCCCGCGTTCGCGCACCTTCTCACCCCCCAACACGAGGAGCTGTCCCGTGACTGAGTCCGTCCTGATCAACGGCGCCACGATCCCCGTAGGGCCGAACAACCTCCGGGTGATGCCCGACGAGCAACAGTCCGGCCTCGACCCGTACATGGCTCAGATCATCACCAACCGCAAGAGCGGCTTGAGCCTGAACCACATCATCGGATGCCCGCTCGACTGCGGGTACTGCGTGCGCCACTTCTGGGGCAACTTCGAGCAGAAGACGCCCCAACTCCTCATCACCACCGAGGAGGCCGTGGAGATGCTGACCGGTCACGAGGCGTTCCGGGCGCACTCGACGCCGATCCAGTTGTTCAACAAGGCGACCGACCCGATGTTGCCCGGCGTGAAGCCGCATACTTTCGCCGTCCTCGAGGAACTGGACCGTCGGGGCATGACGAATTTGGTCTTGATCATCACCCGTTTCCACGTCGGCAAGAGCGACATGGAGCGCTTCGAGTCCCTCGAGAACGTGCGGGTGACGCTGCTGTTCACCTACTCGGGGATCGCGGACGCACGCGTGGAGCCCATCGCGAAGTCACAGACCACGGTGAAGTCGATCGAGACGGCGGCGGCCCTGAGCGAGCGGACCGGCGTGATCCTGTACTGGCGTCCGATCACGCCGGGGTGGAACGACTCCCCGGAGACCATGGCGCACGTGCTCGACGTCGCCGACAAGGCCGGTGTCGATGCGCTGGTGTTCACCGGCTATTACCACAAGGAGGAGAACGCCGAGTACCTGCGGGGTCAGGGCGTCGAGGTGCCTTATCAGGACGACTACCAGCGCCGGAAGGTGCTCCCCGAAGAGCTGGACGCGAAGGTGGTCGCCGCGTGGCGCGAGCACGGGACGTCCGTTCCGTTGTTCAGGAAGACCAGTTGCGGGGTCACCTACGCCCACCAGCTCCCGGACTACAACGGGCACTGGGGTGTGCCCGAGCTGTGCGACATCTGCCCGGCCAAGCAGCGCAAGTTGTGCGCCGACAACCACCACGCGCCGACCGAGGCCGAGTTCCGCAACGTCCTCGCCGAGCTGGAGTACGACCCCGAGGTGCCGTTCCTCGTGGAGGAAGGGCACGTCCTCACGCACGCGCTGGGTGAGCAGCGCCGGTACGCGATCCAACACACCCTCGGCTATCAGGTGTGGGAGGTCGATCACCCGCACGTTCACCGCGCACACGGGCGCACCCTGACCGGGTACGAGCTGAGCGAGGATGAACAGCGACAGCTCGACGAGGCGCGCGAGCGTCTGTACGCCGCCGCTCGCCACGAGGACGACTAGAACCACCGGGGGAACCGTCATGCTCGATCGACCGTGGACCGAGGCGCCGCTGTGCGCGCTCGACCTCGAGGGTACGGGCGCGCAGGACCGAGAGTCCGAGGCGATCCTGGAGGTCGCCGTAGTCGCGATCGTGGACGGTTCCCCCGACCTGTCATCGGCGTCATCGGCCTATGAGAGCCTCGTCAACCCCGGGCGCCCGGTGCCTCGCCGACGTTGGATCAGCCCGGGGCTGACCGACGACGTGCTGAGCCAAGCCCCGAGCCCCGCGCAGGTCGGACACGACCTCGCCGAGCGTGTGTCCGACCGCTACCTCGTGGGACACAACATCGGCGTCGACTGGCGGCTTCTTCACCGCCACTACCCGGACATTCGACCTCTCGGCCTGGTCGACACACTTCGTCTTGCCCGCCACGCAGGCATCCCAGCCCCCCGCGGGCTCGGGGCGCTCCTCGACCGGTTCGAGCTACGCGAGCAAGTCGACAAGTCGGTTCCTACTGGACGCCCGCATCGGGCGCTGTGGGACACGGTCGCCGCTGCGCTCCTGTTGAACCGCTTGGTCAATGAGTCCGCGGATGTCCGCACCGTGGCCGAGCTGCTGTCAGCCGCATCCGTGCAGGGTGTGCCTGCCCCCGAAGACCCGACCCTCTTCTAAACCTCCCTGGGAGCCCACAGAAGGGACCCATATTGAGCACCATCGATGACCCCGCCGCCGAACGCCCCGCCGGTACGTCGGGGACGTTTGCCATCGGCGGGGCCCTGCCCGTCAACCGCCTCGGCTACGGCACGATGCGGCTTACCGGCGAAGGCGTGTGGGGCGATCCGTCCGACCCCGACGAGGCGGTGCGCGTGCTGCGCCGCGCCGTCGACCTCGGGGTGAACTTCATCGACACCGCCGACTCCTATGGACCGTTCGTCAGCGAGCGGCTGATCCGGGAGGCGCTGCACCCCTACCGCGATGACCTGGTCATTGCCACTAAGGCCGGGCTGACTCGGCGCGGTCCCTACGACTGGCGCCCTGTGTGCCGGCCGGAGTACCTGCGCCAGCAACTCGAGCTGAGCCTTCGACACCTCGGCCTCGAACACATCGACCTCTACCAACTGCACCGCGTCGACCCACAGGTGCCGATAGCCGACCAGGTCGGCGAGTTGGCCGCGATGCGCGACGAGGGCAAGATCGGCCACATCGGCCTCTCCAAAGTCACAGTTGCGCAGATCAAGCAGGCCTGCGCGATCGCCCCCATCGCTTCCGTCCAGAATCGCTACAGCCTCCTCGACCGGGCCGGCGAGGAGGTCCTTGACTACTGCGCCGCAGAAGGCATCGCGTTCATCCCGTATGCCCCGGTGGCGACCGGCGATCTGGCACGCGCCGGCGGCCCGCTCGACGTAGCCGCCGCACGGCACGGCGCCACCCCGGCGCAGCTCGCGTTGGCTTGGCTGCTGCGCCGCTCACCGGTGATGCTGCCCATACCCGGCACGTCCAAGGTCGCCCACGTCGAGGAGAACACCGGAGCGGCCCGCATCCGGCTGAGCGATGCGCAGTTCGAAGCGCTCTCCGCGCCGTCAGGCTCTGTCTGAACGGCGCCCCGGCCGACCGGCTCGCCTGAGACCTGGACATGAAAAAAGGCGCCCTCACTCTCCCGCCGAGAGAGTGAGGGCGCCTTGTTGTGTTCGCGTCGGGGCCTTCCCCAGCCACGACTAGAACACGTGTACGAAGATATCACGCATCAGGGCTGGTCAGTGCCGCCTTCGAGGCGACGCTGAACCCACGCGGCCAGCGCGGTACCGCCGGCGGTGGCCGCGGCCAGGCCGAGCGTCGGCCAGTCGATGATCTCGCCGGGCACGACCTGGTCGGTCACCACGGCGGCGACGGCGACGAGGGCCGTCGAGATCGCGCCCTGAAGGGCGGTTCGCCAGCCGCGCGAGCGCGCGTCCTTGCGTGCCTCGGACTTGCTGCCCGGGGTCGGTGCGGGTGCGCCGTGTGCCATGTCAGCAGCTCCCTTCGTCGAGGTCGAGGCCGTCGATCGCGCGCTCGATGTCCTTCTTCGTCGCCGCACGCTCGATCTGCGCGGCGGCCGGCCCCGAGATGGTCGCCCCGCTCGTGGCGCCGGAGCCGACGTACTTGCGGGCGGCGAGCACCGCGCCCTCGGTCCCGCTGCCGTAGTCACCGTCCACGCCATCGCCGCGCGGGCCGCTCGTGCCGAGCAGCTCGGCGAAACCTGCGTGCCTGAGCCGGGTCTGAAGCAGTTCCACGCGGGCGCCAGTGTCGCCGCGCTTGAGTCCGAGCATGTGTCCCTCCAGAGAATCGGTGGCGGGCATCCCCGCCTGAACCCAGGCGCGCAGGTCCGCACCCGGGCACGATGTGCTGTTGCCGGACAGGCCGCCGTGCCAGGTCTGGGCGAGGGTGCGTCCGGCGCGGGTGCACGCCTCGTCGTAGAGTGCGCGGATGGTTGCCTTCGCGGCGTCGGTGGCGTCGCCGTCGGAGCCGATGAAGCAGACCCCCACGTGAGTCGAGTTGTGCGGCGCGGCATGGGCGCCGACCACAGTCCAGCCACGGCCCTCGAAGGCGGTGCCGGCCTGATCGACCAGGAAGTTGTAGCCGATATCGCTCCAGGCGTTGGGGCCCATGTGGAAGTCCTGGATGGATCGCACCGTCTGCGTCGGTGATCCGGCGGAGTAGTGGACGGTGAACCCGGTGCGCGCCGACCACGCCACGGTGTCCCGGCTGCGTGCTGCCCTCGCGCCCCAGTCGGAGCGCGGGACGATCGAAACCATGCGGATGTCCTCCTGGAAATGGAAAAGCCCCGACCGGATCGGTCGGGGCGTGTGTGCGGGGTTGGTCAGCCGAAGATGGTCGTGGCGACGGCAGCGAGTGCCGCGATGATCGCCGAGATCGTCGACAGCGGGAGCGCGTAACGCCACGCCTCCAACGACCGCAGCCGGGTCTCGTGGTCGTCGAGGCGCGCGGCGTTCTGTTGCTGGCGAGCAAGAGCGGCCTCGACCTTCCCGGCGAGTTCTCGTTGCTGCCCGTACACGTCGGCCACGGTCACCACGGCATAGGGGCGGTGCTTCTCATCGGGCACGCGCTCACCCGATCCTCATGTACAGCATCCGGGTCTGATTACCGCCCCGCAGTGTGGTCGGTTCATCGCTCGCGCTCGCCTGGGCGAACTCCATCGTCGTCGTCGACGGGTCCCCGTCCGACTCGAACGTCCCTGAGTCGTAGGCGGACAAGTAGTTGTCCGCCCCGATGCCGCCCGCCAGCCGGTTGGTGCTGTTGGCCGGGCGCCGGAAGATGATCTCCGACCCGGAGTTGATCCCCCCGGAGGCGGACCGGTGGTACGCCTGCGTGAAGGACGCGAACGAGACGCCGGTGCCCGTCGCCGGCCACCGCCACACGAAGTCGGGCGTGCTGTGCGCCGAGTAGGAGATGTAGAGCCAGTACGCATAGACCGCGTTCGGCTCCGGAAGGAACGAGATCTCCGAGGGCTCGAACTCTTCCTGGTCGGTGATGGTCTGGTCGTTCTCCTGGGTGACCAGGACCGGTTGTCCGGCGTTGAGACGGTGCGCGGTGATCACCTCACCCGCGCGCCAGCGAAACACCATGTCTTGCCCTTCTACAGTGCGATCACGGTCGGGTTTGCCAGCGCCACCCGCGCGCCCTCGTCGTGGCTGGCGGTGATGCTGTTGACCGCGCGCTGCACCGTCACGGTCTGCGGGTTGAGAATCTCCAACTGCTCGAACGTCAGCCGCACGTCGTCGTTGGTGTTGCCGGTGTAGGCATAGGCGGCCACCCCCACCCGACCGGCCGCCAACGGGTCGGTCTCAACGGTGCGGTCGAGCTGCCAGTACCCGGGCTCGGGGCGGCCGTCGTCGTGCCACAGCCGCGCCAGCACCCGCTGTCCCCAGATGCGAGTACGCACCCGGAAGCGCTGTCCGGGCTCGTAGGTGAAGCCTGTGGAGACGTTGCCGCCGATCTCTCCCTCGTGTGTGGACGTGGTCGAGTGCGACAGCGACAGGTAAACGTTGCCTGCTGCGGTCAGGTGGGTGCGCACGACGTAGAAGTTCGCCTCGTCGAGGTAGCGGACGACGATGGAGGGCGCAAGGCTCGCGTCCTCGGCGAACTGGTCGGCCGACATCGTCACGGCCAGGTCGGCCTCGTCCAGCTCCGGTGTGTCCAGGATCTGGAACCGCGCCCGGGTCGTGTCTTCGGACAGCACGATGCGTCCTGCGCCGTCGACGAACCGGTCCGAGGAGGAACCGCCGGCGGCGTGCCAGTCCTGGCCCGAGTCGGCCTCGCCCCATCCGCCGGTGACGGTGCGGTCGAAGGCGTCCCAGCCCAGCGAGCTGATGTCGGTGGCGCGCACGACCTCGCCGCCGACCTGGAGATCCACGGGCAGTTGATCGGGGGCGGCGCCGGGCCCGAGGGAGGTCACCCAGACCGGGTAATCGGTGGGGCCGTCCTGGAGAGTGCGCACCCTCCACTCGGTCTCGTCCGGGCCGACCGGGTGGATCAGCGCTGCACCGGTGGTGTCGGCGCGGTCCGCCCTGTTCGGGGCCGGATGTTCCTCGGGTCCGGTCTGGCCGACCCGCAACGGGCCGGCCGGGCTCGTGTTGACTTCCACGTCCCACCGGTGCGGTTCGATGGTCTCGGTGTAGCCCTGCGCGAGCAGTTCCACCGCCCCGAGCGGATGCTGGGGAGGCAGGCCGCCGACGCGGATTTGGTCGCCCAGGTCCATCTGTAGCCAGTCCTCGACCAGCTCCGGACGGACGTTCAGCGCCGGGGCCACCTGCGGGTAGCGCATGTCCGGCCACGTGCCGCGGTGGACCCGCCATCCGGCCTGGTCGAGAAGCTGGTCATCGTGGTCAACGGCGACTGTGACGGACTCGTCGAAGCGTCCGTGCTCGGTCACGTGTTCCTCGTCGTCGACGTGTTCTTCCCCGCCGTCGGGACGGGAGGCGGTCACGTCGTTGCGCATGGCCTGGTCGTCCAGGACCGGGGTGAAGGGCTCGACGATGTCGCCGAGGCCGCGCGCTTGCGCGTCCAGCCCGAACACGCGGTTGCCGACGTGGGCGTACCAGGTGTGGGAGCGCCACGGCTGGCCCATCCGATAGCCGGTGCCCATCACTTCGATGGTGTGGCCCCGGTCGACGACGTCCACGAGGCCGTACTGGCCGCGGCCCGGCAAGTTCGGGCCGGTGTCGGTGGACGGGCCCGGTGAGGGCTCGGAGTCCAGGGATGAGAACTGGTAGATGGGGAACCCGCCGTGGCGGTGTCCGCCGCCGGTGTCGATGCTCAGCGCGTGGGCGTCGCCGGAGTTGATGCACATCCGGTTCAGCCACCCCAGGTCGCCGAACATCTCGACCAGCTCGGCGCGCTCGTGCATGAACTGACTCCAGGCGTCCACGTGCCCCGAGTTCCACTGCGAGGGCATCACCCACACCAGGGCCTCGGCCTCGGTGGTGGACAGCAGGTGTTCCATCCACCGTTTCTGCTGGGTGCCGAGCATGGTCTTGGCGCGGGTCTGCGGGTCGCCGTTGGGGTCGCGTTCGGCTCGCACGTCCGGCATCAGGAACAGCACCCGGCCGACCTGGAAGGACTGGTAGGTGGGGTTGGCGCCTTCACCGGCCGGAAGCGGGTAGTGCGGCACCCGTTCCCGGTAGGCCCGGCACGCGTTGTCCCGGCCCGGCGCGGTCCGGTCGCTGTCGTTGGGGCCGAAGTCGTGGTCATCCCACACGTAGGCCAGCGGCACCTCTCGGTAGAGCTGGTGCTGGCGGGGTTGGGCGAGCACGTCGTCATAGCCGCGCCGGAACGTGGCCAGCTCCCCGGCCGGTTCGATGCCGTGGTTGCCGGACCCGATGTCGTAGTAGTGGAGGTCTCCGCCGTGGATGAAGAACAACGGGTCGTGGCCGCGGATCGCGTCGAACACCGGGTGGTTGGTCTGGCGGTTGGAGGCCAGCACTTCGCCGACCCCCGGATAGTCGGGGTCGCCCCCGGCTTCGGCGTGTCCGCCGCACGTGGCCATGGCGTAGGTGAAGCTGGCGGGCTCGCCCGTCGGCGGGTGGGTGCGGAACCGGCCGCGTAGCGGGTCCACCTCGTTGCCGAGGGAGATCCCGTAGTAGTAGGCGGTGTCCGGCTCCAGCCCCGATGCCTGCAGGTGCACGATCCCGTCCGGGGAAGGGGCCACCGGCCCGAACCTCGGGCCGGACAGGTCCGGGGCGGTGCCCACGGTCAGGTACACCGACCCGGATGTCTCGACCCGGGCGACCACCCGCGCCGAGGTCGGGGTGAGAGCGCCTACCCACATGTGTTGCACGCTCACGTGTTCACCCCCTGGTTGTACTGGGATCGCCCGGATCGGTAGGCGATCGCGACTGCCTCGCGGGCCTCGTAGAGCAACCCGTCGTCGGCCTCGGCGGCCTCCTGCAACAGCTCCAGCACCGGCTTGGGGTACTGCGGGCCGAGGATTTGGCAGTCGTCCATGTCGCCGTGGGCGACGAACCCGATGCCTTCCTCGGAGCACAGGCGCTCGATCCTGCGGCCGGAGGTCTCGCCCCGGTAGCCGTTGACGGCCCGGACCACGGCGCCGGCCTCCGGGGCCTGGTCGGCGTCGTAGAAGGCCAGGTGCCCCATGGCGTGTTCCTCGGAAATCCCGTCGTCGGGCACCCACCACTCGGTGGTGGACCCGCCGATGGGGGCATAGGAGATGCCCGTCTGGGTGCCCGAGGCCAGCTCGGCGCCGTCCACGAGTAGTGCCCACGCCGATCCGCCGCCCGAGGTGGGAACGACGGAGAAACGCATGTGGTGCACTCCCCGGGCGAACATCACAGCGTTGGGTAGCCGCGCGAGCATGGTTGTGGAGGCGCCCGAGTCGGAGAACACGGACACTGACACCAGCGCCTCGCGCGGTTGCACGGTCGGGTCGGTGCCGATGTGCCACTGAACCCGCGGCGACTCGTCGGTGCCCGCGCCCACGTCGCGCAAGGTGACGGTGTCGATGCCTCCGGCGCCCGAGCGCACCCAGTCCGCGACCCATCCGTTGCCGGAGTGCAAGGGTGCGCGGGAGGTGATGCGGCCGCGGTCGGTGTCGAGCAACACGACTTGTTCCAGCCAGGGGGCGAGTTCGCCGCGCCCCCACGAGGGTTGGTCGGCGTAGAACGCCCCGAGCGCAGACTGAGAGCGCATCGGGCCGGCTCCGAGGACGGGGTCGGCTTGGCGGGAGTCCTCGCCGACGTCGAGCGGCCAGTACACGAACGGCCGGTGCGCCATGATGAACCGTCGCAGGGCCGAGCCCAGTTCGGCCTGTCCCTGGCCGAGCCGTCGGAGTACACCGCTGGCGGTGACCGACACGCGCGCCTCGCCGGGAAGGCCGCGTTCGGGCACGGACAGGTCCCCGTGGGGCCAGGTCGGCGACCATTCGGCGACCTCGCCGGCGAACCGGACGTGCCATTCGTCCTGCCACCACACGGCGAGCCGGATCGGCGTGCCTTGTCGGATGTGCGGGTAGTGGGGCGACTGCGGACGCCGGGGCGTGTAGTCGCCGTGGGGGTTGTCCAGTTCCAGCGTCATCTCGGCCGGGTCGGCCTGGGACGCCTCGTCTTGGCGGCCCCGGGTGATCTGGATCTGTTGTCCGGGCACGTCCTCGGTGACGTCGACCCATTGGCCGTTGATCCCCAGCTCAAGGCGGATGGTGATCTGGCCCATGACCATGGGCGGTGGCACCCGCGTATGCAGTTCCGCGCGGCCGGACAGGTGCGCGGTTCCGGTGGTGGTCTTGTGGCCGGACGCCTGCACGGCGGCTGTGGCCTGTAGGCGGGCCATGCCCTCGCCCTCGACCAGACCGGTTCCCTCACCGTGGACGGCGGTGTGCGCGCCCACGTGAGCGGTGCCGGTGTGGTGTTCGGGCTGGTGGCCCTGCCCGGACACGGATGTCTCGGCAAGGACGGAGCCGCGGCCGGTGGCGTGTTTGGTGCCGGGCGCCGACACGGTGGCCGAGGCGGCCACGTCTGCGGTGCCCGTGTGGTGCGGTGGGGCGTAGCCCTGCGCCGAGGCGGCGCCCTGGCCCTGCACCTGGCCGGTGGCCTGCGCGCTCTTGCGGCCGGCGGCGCGCAGGCGCGCGCGGGCCTGAAGGCGGGCCGTGGTGACGGGCACGCCGGTGCCCTCGGCCTGGACGTGGCCGGTACCGGAAAGGTCGAGGGCGCCCGTGGTGGTCTTGTGCCCGTGGGCGGCCAGGTCGGTCTTGGCGGCCAGAGACACCGTCGAGGAGACCGAGCGCCCGCCGGTCACGGTCAGACCGGCCTCGGACGCCAGGTGCACGGGCGTGCCGGTGTTCTTGGTGCCCTGTGCCGAGGCCGCCCCGTGGGACGGAACTTCGGCGGTGCCCTCGTGGTCCTCGGCAGGCCACGGACGGATCCACTCGCCCTCGCCGACCTGGACGGAGTCGATGTAGGCGGGCGGATGATCGGCCTCGCTCCCGCCGCCCTGCACAAACAGGTAACCGCTGGTCGCGGAGGCTTCGACGGTGAACTCATAGTCCGGCGTGCCGGTGCTGTCCGGATCGGTCCACCAGAACCGCCACGTCACCTCGTCGGCGCCCTGGGATGCTTCGATGCGCACCCACCGGTCGGGCATCTGGTCGGTCGCCTCGGAGTCGAGTTCATCCCAGCCGACGAAGTGCGCCCCAGAGTCGAAGTCCAGGTACAAGTCAGTGACGTTGACGCGGCCGTCCTGAAGGAACCTGAACCATCCGTCGCCGGTGCGGTACAGGTAGAAGCTGACGGACCACTCCGTCAACGCCTCGGTGAGCTGGACATCCCCGTGGTTGCCGGAAAAGGTGTCGTCGGCGCCCAGCATGAGCGAGGACCGGCCGTGATAGGCGCGATCGCCGTAGCGCACGTGCGACACGTCGCCGGTGTTGCGCAGGTCCACGATGGGGTCGCCCCACTCGCCGGACGTGCCGGGCCCGTCGAGGTCCTCGGAGACCAGCGAGAACGGGACGCCGTCGAAGCTGTTCTTCCACACGACCGCCACGTCCGGCCCCCTCTCTGCCCTACGACGAGGGGTTGTTCACCGACAGGGTCAGCTCGGTAAGCGTGTACGTGCCGGGGTTACTGAAGGACTCCTCGGTGGTCGAGCCGCCGGCGAGGAAGGTCCCGTCGTCGGTCCACACCCCCACGTGGGTGACCTCGGTGCCATCGCCCGGGACGTCGAAGACAATGTCGTCATCGGCGGGCGCGGACCCGCCCGAGGCGTCGTCGAAGCTCACCGACTGGCGGCTGTAGCCGCTGCCGCTGAGTTCGTTGTCGCCCTCCTCGCCCGGGTCGCCATCGTGCAGCGATACCTCGGACACCTCCTCGGTGGCCGCGTCCACCATCGTGTTACGCAGACTCACGGTCAGCGCCATAGCCCGTCTCCTTCACGTCGTTGTCGTCTGTGCCCGCGTCCGCCCGGACACCGGCCGCGCCCCGGGCGCCCTTGCGTCCCAGGGCCGAGATCGCCAGAACCGGCCTGTCCGGTCCTGGTGAGTCGTGCTGTTCATCCACGCGGGCTACCTCCGTCCGAATGCCTGCTGAGTACTGCCGCCGCCGGTGACCCGAACGGACTTGCGGAGCCACTGCTCCAGAGCACGGGGCATTCCGGCGCCGTCGATGGTGACCGTCAGGTCCTGCACGGCCGCGCCGTCGCCGCCCCGGACCGCTCCCATGCCCGAGGGCAGGGCCGCACCGGCCAAGGACGCGCCGGCCGTGGACACCCCGCCGATACTGGCGCGCATCCCGTCGGCGACCATGTCGCCGATCACCGCGCCGGCCCGGTCCGGGCTACCGCTGCCGGACAGGGGCCCGGTCTTGGCCGGGGAGAACGGCAGGAAGTCGCGGATCGTCGAGGCCACGTTGGACACGGTCGAGCGCAAGTTGCTGAGCATGGAGCGCAGGCCGTTGATCAGCCCGGTGATCACGTTCTTGCCGGCGTTGACCAGCA
Source organism: Nocardiopsis oceani (assembly GCF_054777395.1). Lineage (NCBI taxonomy): Bacteria > Bacillati > Actinomycetota > Actinomycetes > Streptosporangiales > Nocardiopsidaceae > Nocardiopsis > Nocardiopsis oceani. Next base: position 63,792 of record NZ_BAAHAR010000009.1, on the reverse strand, counting down.
GGCGGCTCATGTTGCCCAGCGCGGAGAGCACGTTTCCGGGGATCGCTCGGACGTTGCCGAGGAAGGTCGAGATCCACCCGGCGGCGGTGGAGACCATCGACGAGAAGAACCCGCCGACCATGCCGGGGATCTGCGCCAGGTTGCCCAGGAACCCGAGGACGGCCTGAATCCCGGCGTCGACGATGTTTCGCGCCCAGTCGATCCCGGCCTGGAAAGCGGCGACGATCGAGTCCCAGTGGCTGATGATGATGCCGAGCGGGTGCCAGGACATGAACAGATCAAGCAGCCAGTCCAGGGCGCCGGAGACGATGTCCACCAGCCAGTCCCACACGCCGATCGCGGTTTCCACGATCGAGTCCCACACGCCGGTGAGGAACCCCCAGATGGCGTTCCATACCTGCATTGAGACGGTCTGGATCCACTCCCACGCGGTGGTGATGAACCCGACGATCTCGTCCCAGTAGATGGCGACCAGGGCGACCAGGCCGACGATCGCGGCGATCACCCACCCGATCGGGCCCATGCCCAGCACCCAGGCCGCGGCCATGCGCGCGCCCTGGATCAGGGCCTGCGCGCCCATGCGGACCCACCCGGCCACCACCAGGGCGAACTGGCCAACCTGGACGGCGGCGGCGCGCGCCGCACCGGCCGCGGTCATCATCCACGCGCCCACGATGCGGCCGGCCGAGGCCACGGCACGCGCAGCCGTGGCGACCCATTGGGCGGTCATCACCGCGAACGTGCGGATGTGGGCGCCCATCGCCCGCAGCGCAGCCGCCTGCGTTGAGAGGAACGCCCCGGCGGCCCGGCCCGCGTTGAGCACGGCTGCGGCCCCCATGGCGGCCCACCGGGCGCCGAGCCAGACCCCGACGATGGTGCCCAGGGTCTGAACGATGCCCTGGTGCTCCTGCATCAGCCCGCCAAGAGTGGCGAGATGATCGCCGAGCGGGCCCAGCACGAGAAGGACGGCGCCGAATGCTCCGGCCAGGCCGATAGCCAAGCCCTTCAGCAGCGGTACCGCCCCGACGGCGACGTCCTGGAGCCCGGAGGCGAAGCGGCTCAGAGCGTCGGTGATGCCGTAGCGCTCCATGGTCTCGCCGACCGAGGAGAGCAGTCCGGGCAGGGCGCCGAGTCCGGACTGGATGTGCTCGCCGATGGATTCCACGCCGGGCGCGAACTTGTCGAGCAGCGGGACCATCATTTCGCCCAGGGCGGTGATGACCTCGCCCTTGGCGGCCTGGAAGGACGACGCGAAGGTCTGTTCGAGTTCCTCGGCGGCGGCCACGGCGTTGCCGAACGCGTCCGAGGTGGGGTTCTCCAGGACGGCGAGGAGGTCTTCCAGCCCGATCTGGCCTTGGGAGGCCATGGTTTTGATCTCTTCCTCGGTCTTGCCGAGGTGGCCTTGCAGCTCCGCGAAGATCGGGAACCCGGCTTCGCTGATCATGTTCAGCTCGCCGTTGAAGGCGTTGCCCTGGGACTGGGTCTTGGACAGCGCCGAGGTGATCGAGTCGATCTGAGCCGGGCCGCCCTTGAGGGCGTTGACGCCGGTCTCCATGTTTTCGAGCATCCCGACGGCCTGGTCACCTTCGATGCCCAGATAGCCCAGGGACACCGCGCCGTCGTGGAAGACCTCGGCTCCCAGACGGGAGGCCGCGAAGGACTCGTTGAGCGAATCCACCGTGTAGGAGGCGGTGTCCGCGCTGCCGTACAAACCGGTCAGGGCGGCCGTCGAGTCCTGGATGGAGGAGCCCATGGAGTACACGGACTGGGTGAAGTTCGTGATGCCGATGGCGGCCAGAGCCGCCGAACCGGCGGCGCCCATCTGACGGAAACTCGCGCCGATGCCGCCGATGCTGTGCGAGGCGTTGTTGGCCGAGACCCCGAGCGTGGTCGACAGTGCCGAACCCATCCCCGAGGCGGCGCCGCGCACCGAGGTGCCCGCCCGGTCGGCGGCAGCACCTACCGACCCGAACGCCGCACCCGCCCCGGCGCTGACGCGGCCTCCGAGGGTCTGGGAGAACCCCGTACCGGCCGCGGCGGCCGGGCCGGACAGTGCCGAGGTGAGCCGCTGGCCCGACTGCGACAGGGCCGCACCGGCCGCGGTGGTGGCCGTCTGGCCCATGCGCTGGCCGGACTGGCGGCCGGCCGCGGCGGCCGGAGCCATCATCCCCGCGGTGAGCTGCTGCTGAGCGGCCCCGGAGAACCCGCGCATCGACGGGACCAAACGAACGTGGCCGACGCCGACTTCCGTGCTGGCCACCGCGGCACCCCCTCACGAGTCAGGGCGCCACGGGTGGCGCTACGAGGAGGGTCCGAACCGGTCAAGCAGAGCGGCGACCTCGGCCGGGTCCCGGCCCTTGGTGTCGCCGTAGCTGGTGGAGGTGTCCTTCTGCGCCAGGGGAGAGATGGGCTTGGGCTTGCGCCGGCCCTTCGATCCGTCTTTGGAGCGCTGCCAGTTCGCCAGCCGCAGCTCATCCACGACCAGCATCAGAAGGTGCTCGGAGAGGGTGTAGCCGTCCCCGCCCAGGTGCCGCGCCAACAGGGAAGTGCGGTCAGCCGCCAGCACCTGCGCGGCCCCGGCGAGCTGGCCCACCGACAGCTCCAGCGCGGCCGTCCCGCGTGCGGCTAGGTCCGCTTCCGCGGCTTCGAAGGCTTCTTCGTCGGCGAGGAGGGCGAGCGCTCTTTTCCCGAGGCGCCGGAGTGCTCCGCCCAGGCGTTGGACAGGTCCTCGCCGACGCCGGCGGGCATCTCTTGCAGGGCCTCGAAGGCGTCTTCCCCGGCGATCTCCCGAAGAGCGTCTTCGTCGCCGGCCTGTAGGCGCTGAACCAGAGCGGACTTGACCGACTTCATGTGTGGAAGCTCGTGTTCCTCGCCGTCCAGGTCCACGAAGGTGAACGGTTCCAGCTTCTTGACTGATTCGCGTGCGTCGAATGTCGCCATCGCGCGGATCTCCTCTCCCAGTGCGCGGACAAGGGTGGGCACCCTGTGGCGCACTCCGCGCGAGATGCGCCACAGGGTGGTCTGTCAGGAGGTTTCGAGAAGGCCCTCGCCCCAGGCATCGGAGTTGGAGTACTTGACCATGAGGTCGCCGTTCTCATCCGGGTAGCAGGTCAGCGTCATGGGGTACTGGACCGGATCGCCGGAATTGGCGTAGGGCACTTCGTCGCGCTCGGTCAGCTCGCCGTTGCCGACATAGATGCGGATCAGGTCCGAGCCGTCGACCACGTCGAGCACGAACGCTCGCGGGTCGGAGGTGGGCGGCTTGACGTGCATCTTCCAGCCCGACCCCGGGCCAGGCCCGTCGATCTCCTCGATCCGGGAACCGGGGTGGAACAGCTCCAGGGTGGAGCCGCGGGTCTGGATGAGCGTCAGTTCCAGGGTGGCCGTGGACTCGGTACGCACCGCCCGCACCGTGGTCGCGCCCTGCCAGGCGATGATGTTGTCGACGCTGTCGTCCCAGTTCTCCGTCGCCCCGTCCTCGTTCAGGTAGCCGTGGCCGATGAAGTTCGGGTCGAGGGAGCTGGAGGCGCTGGCCGGCGCCTCGGCCTCGCCTCGGGGTGCGCTGTAGAACGCACCGGTGATGGCTACGCGGACCTCTTCCGCGGCGAGCTCGGCGCTCATGGTGAACCCTCCATGGGTGGTGGTAGGTGAATGGCTGAGTTCGCGCGGATGGTGATGTCGTAGGTCGCCCACACCGTGGGCGTGGCGGTGTCGCTGTCCTGGCCCATGCGGGGGCCGAGGAACTCGGCGACCCGGTAGACCACGACGGGTGAGAGCCGCGCGGTCCCGGGTAGCGCCCACACGGCCGCGCGGGCCTGGAGCGCCAACGCCATGGCCTCGGCGTCGGTGGGCGCGGCCGTGAACAGGTCCACGCGCGCTTGGTCCTGGACCGGATCGTTGGCGGTGCCGCCCACCCGGCGCAGTTGCACGAAGGCCGTCGGCCGCGGGTCGGGGCGGAAGGTGAACACCGGGACCGACACAACGTCGGTGACCAGGTAGTCCCGCAGGTGCGGGACGAGGTCGGGAAAACCCATGACCGCCCCCTCTCATCAGGTCGGGGCGGTCGCCGTGGGTCAGTCGGAGGCGGCATCCATGGACGAGCCGAGCACGCGGTGCTTGCGCTCAATGGCCATGGCGGCCGGATGGATCGCGATGACGGTCGCACCGGCGCGGGTTTTGCCGACGTAGGTGTCGGCGATGACCTGCACGTCGGTGCCGCGCAGGTCTCGGCCGGAGTACTGCGGTTCGGCCGCGCGTTTGACGGCGTCGGCCCTGCGTTGCAGGTCGGCCCGGACACCGGACGATTTGAGTAGGGCGTCGAACCCGCGCGAGTTGCGTTGGAACCGGACCCGAGATGCCATCAGCCCTGCACCACCTTCAGGTTCACCTCGTGGTGGTGCACCGGCTCGCCGGACAGCGGGTTCGTCAGCGGAGCCGACGGCCCGTCCAGAGTGAAGACCACCGGATGGTCGGGTTCGGATTCAGGGTGGCCGGGCCACTCGATACGGTCGCGGCGATGGATGTCGGTGTGGTTGGTGGCCATGAGCCACCGTGCCTGCAACGGTTCGGCGCCCTCGGATGAGGCGAGCTGGGAGCGCTGGTCCTGCTGCATCCACGCCCGCACCGGCGTGCGTGTGGCGCCCTCGCCGTAGTCGTAGACGGTGTTGCCGTAGTCGTCCGTGCTCTGCGCCGGATGGACGAGCACAACCCGGTGGGGCAACAGGTGCTCGGGCAGACCGCGGGTCTTCATCGGCTCACCTCGCCCGCACTCGGATCGTTCCGGCGGTGCGCCGGTAGGGCGCGAGCGCCTCGCGGTCGTCGGCGGACATGCGCACGGTCGCCCCGGCCGTGCCCGCTCCCTGTTGGAGCTGGTAGTTGTACTGGCCGATGCGCTCGGAGACCATGCCGTCGGCTTGGGAGGGCGACAGCAGGGTGCGCAGCACCATCGCGCACACCACGTGCACCACGTCGTCGGAGACCTTCACGGCGAACCGGCGCCGGGTGTAGCGGCGCACCCGCGCCGAGGCGCCCTTGATCAGCGCTTGGGCGCGGGTGGCTTCGTCCTCGGTCAGCTCGCGCCCGAGAAGCTGGGCAAGGTCGTCCGTCGTGGCCAGAGGCGGCAGCACCGTCGTCACCTCCAGGTGTCGTAGGGCCCGCCCGGCTCGGCCAGGATCGCCCGCACGGACTCCGCGCAGGGCTCGGCACTAGGGGTGCGTCCCAGCACTCCGGCCACCGGCCGGTAGCCGGCCGCCTCCTTGTATCGCAGCGCCAGGGCAACGTTCTCGGCCCGGCCGGGGTCGCCCTTGCGGGCCGACTCCGAGGGCGGGTGCCACAGGTGGAACGAGCGTCCGTGGATGCGCTCGCCGGGGCCGAGGAGGGTGTCACAGGCGTATTGGAACGCCCGGTCCTCACCGCCCCAGGCGATGAAGCGCTCGTCGTGCCCGCCCACTTCGGCGTAGGAACCGGCGCTGATGGCGATGCAGCCCGACGCGGACCCCTGCACGTCCCGGCCGCGGCGCGGCAGGGACCTTCCCGGGTCTTGGCGCAGCCGCCGTGTGGTCGAGGTGCGGTCCATGCGCACGTGGGTGACGTAGGCCGGCACGAGCCGGTCCGACTCCCGCGCGAGATGGGCGGCTGCCCAGAGCTGGTGTGCGGGCACGATGGTGTCGGCGTCGGTGAACACCAGCACCTCCGCACCCTGGCCGATGGCTGTGCGTGCGGCGTCGTTGCGTGCGGCCGATCGGGACTCGCCCGTGCCGTAGACGACCGGCACACCGAGGGCACGCCAGTACTTCTCTGTCCATTCGGCCGATGCCTGCCGCCATGGGCACCCGGTGTCCCACCAGGGGATGCACACCGCCAGCGGCACCCGGCCCGCGTGGTAGCGGCCCATCCACGCGCACCACTCCGCCCACGAGTCGATGTCGTCGGTGAAGTCGTCGATGACGGTCTGGTGCGGGGTGTGTTCGTAGTCGCGGATGCGCGCGGTGGCCGGATCCTGGCCGAGCTGGCCGGCGTAGTGGCGCCACATGTGGCTCTTGCGTGCGGGCACCGTGTCGGCGATCAGGTCGGCCAGGTCGTGGACGTCCTCGTGGTGCTCGGGCAGGAAGCTGAACGCGAACGACTCGTCCCACTTGTGCCCGGTGACCTCGGAGGGCCACGGGCGCCGGAACCAGTGCGGGTCCGCGCTGTCGCAGGCCACGATGAGGTCCCTCGCCTCGGACGAGTAATAGCAGTCGCCCCACAGGATCGTGGTCCGGTCCTCCTCGGCCCACAGTTCGCGGGTGCCGATCAGCTTGTCCATGGACGTGGCCGTCGGGTGCGGCTGATCCAGCGTGACCAGGCGCGAACCCGCCACCCGGTACCGGTCGTCCTCGGGGCCCACCACGACGATGTCGGACACGCCCCGCTCGGCCAGCTGGCCGACGATGCGTTCCACCAGCGTCTGTCCGTCCACCTGGACCAGGTGCTTGGGAACGCCCAGTGGCAGCGACCCGTCCGGCCGCTGCCACCGTCGCCCGTCGCCCTGCGCCAGGATCAGGGCCCGCATCTACTTGCCCTGCTTGCCGCCAGCGGACCGGCGGGCCGCAGGAGCTGACACGCGCGTCCAGCCGCGGTTCTCCCACGCCTGCACCGCCTTCTCGGGCACCTTCAGGCGGCGCCCGTTCTCATCCGTGACCGGCACGGTCGCGGTGGTCGCGGGCCGCTTCTGCCTGCTGATGTTCGCCATGGGTCAGCTCCCGTTCCCGTTCGAGGGCGAGGAGGTCGAAAGCCCCTCGATCTTGCCGTGGGCGGCTTCGTTGCCGTATTCGAGGCCGATCTCGCCGTAGATCTGGTAACGGTCGGCCGAGCCGACCTTGGCCAGCTCCTCGACGAAGAAGTGCCCCTTGCCGGGGATGGCGAGGAACCGCGGCGCGCACTGCTCCAGGCTGGTCACGATCGCCGTGTCCGAGGGGACGTAGCGGTTCAGCATCACGTTCAACTCGCCGAAATCCGTCATCACGGTGTCGACCCGCACACCGCCGACCGTCCGAGAAGCCTCGCGGTAGTTGCCCTGGGTGATGAAGGCGTTAGTCAGGTGGCGCTTCTGCGTCCCGGACACCATGATCGTGGCGGTCTCCTGCTCCAGGATTCCGCCCGACTCCCACACCTGCTGCATCAGGTCCAGCAGCACCTCGCCGCCGTTCTCCGACAGCTGCTCGCCGTCGGCGTCGATGGCGTTGGTCTCGATCGCCTCCATCAGCCCGCGTGTGCGACGGGGAGACTCGTTGTCACTCGGCTCCTGGAACTCACCCAGGATGAAACCGACCTCGACGTCACGGGCGATCTGAACCAGGTGCTGGCGAACCTGCCAGTCCACCTCATCCATGACCGGGTTCGTGGCTCCGCCGAGCGCGTCGCCGTGCGGGTGGTTGGACCCCGTCCCGCCGAGCTGGCCGGTCGCGGCCTGCTTGGTGTAGGAGACCTCAAGAACCTCCTGGTGGATCTCGACCACGTTGCGCACCCGCTGGCGGGTCCGCGCGGTCGGGGCCGGCGCGTCGCCGCCCTCCAGCCGCTGGCGCTCGTGGTCGGGGTCGCGCAGGTCGTAGGTCGACCACGCGAACAGCGTGCTGTCGGTGGACACGCCGCCGGTCAGCCCGCCGATCGCGGACAGGAACGGGGTGTCCTGCGGTGTGGTGGCGAGAAGCTCGCCCACGTAGTTCGGCAGGTTGAACGTGGTCCCCTGCCCGACGATTCCAGGCATCGCGTGCCCTCTCTATCCCGGCGGGGGAGTGATCCCCGCCTACTTCTTGGTGAGCATCTGCTGTGTCTTCAGCCGCCGCGCCGTCTGCCAGTCGGCGGCCTTCTCAGCCGCGGCGATCTGGTCGGCAACGGTCGGTTCCGGCGGTTCCGGGACCTGGCCGGGGCGCAGGTTCTCCACCGGGGTGCGCTGGCTCGGCTGCGCGGCCGGTGCCGGGGCCTGGGCGCCGCGCAGCTCCACCAGGCGGGCCGCCTGGCGCTTGAGCGTCTCGGCGTCTGAGCCGGTCAGGAACACCGCGGCGTCGTCCTCGCTGATCTGGTGTGCGGTGGTCAGCGCCTCGCGCCAGGCATCCACCGCGCGCTTGTCGGCCTCGGCCGCCGCGTCCTGGGCCTTCTGGAGTTCGGTCTTGTCGCGGTCCTCGAAGGCGCGGACCTTCTCCGCGGCTTCCTGGGCGGCCTTCTCGGCGGCTCGGCGAGCTTCTCGCTCGGCCTGCAACGCCTTCTTGCCGCCCTCGCCCAGGGGCTCGTCCGGTGCGGTCTGGGGCGGATCGGCCGCCGGCTCCTGCTGGACGGTTCCCGGGTCGGGCTCGGCCGGTGCCGTGGTCGGATCGGCCGGTGTGGTCGGTTCGGTCATGGTCTGCCTCCATCGCAGAGGTGTGCATCCGCCCCCGTCTCGCACGGGGACGGCAAACCCGCCAAGGGGCGGGTGTTCTATCCGGGGCGACCGGCTTCGATGTGCTCTCGCCACGCCCGGAGCGCGTTCGCCCCGGAGCGCCCTTCGGTCGCCTGGAGCCACTCGTCATAGAGGGCACGGACTTCGGGGGGATCAGGCTCGCGCCGGTACATCGGCTCCGGTGTGCACGCGCAACTGTCGTGCGCTTCGAACTCCACGGTCCGTTTCGAGTAGACGGCCCCGCGGCCTTGCAGCATCAGGCAGAAGGGGCACGAATCCCCTTGGCCGACCCTGCGCCACCCGGCGACCTGTTCCCGCTCGGCGAAGGTGCGCATGACGGTCTCGCGTTCGCCGTTCATGGTGTGCCGGGTCGCTGCCCCGGACAGGCGGTCCGCCATGACCCGTAGGGACGAGGTTGCATCCCCGGTGCGGGCCATATGGGTTTTGAACCCGACCGGCCCGGTCACCTGCAAACTGTTGCGGACCTGGTCCCGGGTGGGCACCGAGGTGACCGGCGACAGGGTCACGCCCTCCAACGCCGCGTGCCGCCGCAGGTACGCCTCGCCTAGCTGCGCACCGGTGTTCGCTCCACGCTGGACCAGGCGAAGCGCTTCGGGCTCCACCCGTGACCACCACGCGTCGATGTCTGCCACCGACGCGCCCCCGGCCAGGGCTCGCATCTGGCGGCGCACCGTCTCGGCCACGCCCGCCAGCTCCTGGCGGTGCTGGGCGGTCAGGGCTCGGGCCTGTGCGGAGGGCATCAGTCCTCGTCCTCGTCCGCCGGTTCATCCGCAGGGGGCGCGGGCGCCGCACCGCTGTCGGTGGGCAGTCGGAGTGCGGCCGGGGATGCGCCCGGCACGAACCGGGCACCTTCCAGGCCGACCCGGCGGGCCGCGTCCTCGGGCTCCACGCCGGACCGGATGAGCGCTCCGAGCGCGTCGGCCCGGTCCTTGATGACGTCGACGTCCTCGGCGCTCACACTCGGCGTAGCCCCGCTGTTCTCACCGGTGTTGCTGTTGCCGTCGGTGAGTGCAGCCATCTGCGCCGATCGTGCCTCGGACTCGGACTCGGAGTCCTCAGAGGTCGCCGAACCGCCGATAGCGCCGGTCACCGCCGGATCGGGCACACTGCCGCCGGCGGCCTGGTCGGAGCCAACGGCTGCGGACGGCTCCTCGCCCTGGCCAAGCATGGCCTCCATCCGGGCGAACAGGTCTTCCTCGTCGGCCAGCGCCTCCCACCGTTCGATGTCCTGGTCCGTGGTGCCGGGCAGCCGGTCCCACAGGGCACGCTGGGGCACCCCGAGCATCTGGTGGGCCTTGCCCCAGGCGTCCACGACCTGCCCCAGAGAACGGGGCGTGGTGTCGCGCCAAACGGCCTGTGCCGAAGTGTCTTCCCACGTGGCCGTGTCGCCCATGGCCAGCCCGCACAGACGCAGGAGCTGTTCGACGGACTCGCCCATACCGATCTTGGTCTCGGCGATGTCTTGCTGGTGGCCGGCCTCCAGCGCGGCCAGAGCCTCGGCCGACACGTTCGAGACGGCGTTGCCGACCACGAGCGTGTGTGGGGGAATCTGGCGGACCGAGGCGACGTAGAGCAACTGCTTGTCGCGGCTGTTCAGGTAGCCCGTCAAGTCCGTCTCGGCGAAGTCGCCGAACCGCCCGTCCGGGGACTCGTTGGACCAGACCCGGTTGACCGCGGCGTTCCACGGCTCGATCGGGTTTCCGTCCTCGTCCTGGGGGATCTCCATGCCCGTGGCCCACCGCTGGCGGAAAGCCGCGTACAGCTCGGCCATCTTCAGGCCGAACGTGGTCTGGTTCAAACCCTTCTGAGCGTCCAGAAGCGGTTCGATGATGCCCGGGGGGCCGTCGTCGATGTCGCCGTAGGAGGGCAGGAACCGCACCACCGGGCACACGCCGAGCCCATGGTTGCGCACCCGCACACGGGAGGCGTCGAGCGCGAGGTTACTGAAGGCGCCCGCGTCCAGGTACTGGCCCGCCGAGTGCGGTGTGACCACCGAGGCCGGCACGTCCACCCGGTACTCGTGGTGGGCGTCGTAGATCGCGATCGCGCACACCATCTCGGGCTGGCCGGACCCCACCAGCGGCCGAGGAGCACCGACCGCCAGGGCGTACTCGGGCCACTGGTCGTTGATCGGGTCCTCGTACAGGCACGTCATCCGGCGCGGGGAGAACGGCGTCACCGTGGGCACCGGACGGTCGTGCAGTTGGCCGGGCAGCACCCGGGCGTAGGCCGACCCGTAGCGCAGGGCCGGGCGGAACATCCCCGCCTGGCGCGCGTCCAGCCGGTTGGGCTGCCACACCTCGTCCCACACGGCGGCGTTCTCCGACTGACGGGCCGGGCGATAGCCATCAACCATCAGGTGTTGGGCCACCGAGTTCTCGACCAGCGGCAGGATGTTGAACTTGGACTGCTCGACCAGGTCCCGGTACTCCTCCGAGGCGGACTCGGGAACGTAGATCCCGGTGATCTCGCCGCGGAAGAAGCGGCGAATATGCACAAGCCGGGCCGACTCGGCGCGGCGGGCCGAAAGCAGCCACTGCGCTACGTGCGTCAGGTCCGGCACGGACAGCGGCTCGGAGGCCGGCGCGAGTTCTTCGGCGACCACTCAGCTCACCCCCTCACCCGTTGACGGGGCTCAGCCCCACGCGACAACGCGACCGGGCTTCTTCTTAGGTCCGGCCTTCCACTTCGCCCACTGGGGCGAGGACAGCAACATCCGTCGGGCCAGGCGCGCGCCGACCGCGCACACCGCCAGGTCGATCTTCTTCGGGCTCTCGCGCCCCTCCTTGGAGATGGACACCCCGTACTTGTTCGGCCTCCGGCGGGCGTTGAGCACGTGCCGTTGCAACCGGGAGTCGCCGTCATGGGTCAAGTCGCCCTCGGTGATGTCGACCTCGGTGCGCTCGACCGCCTCGGTGAAGTCCTTGTTGCGGCCGCGCATGTCCCAGGCCACAGCGTGGGCGTAGCGGCCCCCCGTCGCTTGAATGACCAGCCGTTCACCGAACGCCTCGGCCCACGAGTCGATGTAGGACTCGAACTCGGCCAGGTCAGCGAAGAACGCCACGACCGTGTACCGGACGAAGGTCTTGCGCACCACCCGGTCGACGTCGGCCCGGTCCACGCGCCAGCCTTCGCCCTGCGGACCCCTGGGCTTCTCCCAGCATTCGATGACGAACACGTGGCCGTCGCTGACTCGGCAACCCACCAACCCGCTGGCGTCGTCGGACTTGGAGCCGTCGAAGAACATCACGATCGGCTCGTCATCGGCCACGACCTTGTCGGCGTTCGTGCAGGCCGCCCACATCGGGTGCGTGATCCACGCGTCCCGGGCCGCGGTCGGCTGGTTGAAGAAGTACCGGCGCGATTCCTCGGGGTCCTTCTCGGTGTTCCAGAACTCCGACTCGACGATGCCGTCCAGGTCCAGGGACTCGGCGAAGGGCCCGTACACCTCGGCCAGGGCGGACTTCATCTGGTCCAGGCTGGTCATGTCAACCTCGGCCGGGGCTTCGCGGTGGTCGAACATCAACCGGGTGCCGCGGGTTTTGCCCTCGTTGATGAGCTTGGCGCGCTCGTGCACCCGCTCGGCCACCGAGTCCTCGCCCGGCTGGTACATGGTCGTGGTCAGCAGCCCCCACGGCGCCGCGGCCTTGCGTTTGCGCAGATTGCGATCCACCGTCTTGTACATCTGCCGCAGCTCCGGAAGCGTGTACAGGTGCGGCTCGTCGAAGACCGCCAAGGTCTCCTTGCCGCCGTCCCGAGAGGCCGCCGCCGCGGTCGAGGGAACGATCTCCCCGCCGTGCGGCAGGAACACCCGCGTCAGGCCGGCGGCGTTGGTCGTCAGGTCCTCCGACAGCGGACCCTCGGTCAAGTTGAAGTGCACGTTGTCGTAGGTGTTGCCGGACTGGCTCTCCTCGGTGGCCAGGCACCGGATGAAGGGATAGGTGACCGGGCGCCCCATCGGCTCGCCCGGCTCGTACTCGTAGACGAAGTCCCGCCAGGTGTAGGTCTCGCCGCCCTCGGCCCATCCGGCGAACCGCACCGGCGCGAACGCCTCGGCCAAGGCCACGAACCCGGCCAGCTCGGACTTGGCGCGGCCCTTGGCCCGAGAGATCAACACCGTGTCGTAGAGCCGGCGGCCGTTGGCGTCGTGGGCGTAGCAGTCCAGGATCAGGCCGGCGAACTCGTCATCCAGCGGCAGGGCGTCACCGTGGCGGGGATGCAGGGGCACGCCCTGCACGTCGCCGGGCCCGTGCACGCAGAACCATTCGATGAACGCCAGCACCACACCGAGGGACAGGGTCCGGTCATGGCCCGGGGCGCGGATGCGATCACGAGGCATCGGAGATCCGGCGGCGTCGCGCCGTCAGGTCCGCCACCCCGTCGCCCGCACCCTGCGCGGGCTTGGGCTTGGGTGCCTCTACCTTGATCCGCCCCCGCATCCGGTCCACGTGCGTGGCGCCCAGCAACGCCTCGTTGAGCCGGATCTCCGACATGAGTTCCTTGGTCGGGCCTTCGAAGTACTGCTGAACCAGCGGCGCCAGCATGTGCAGGCGCTGCCAGTCGGTGACCGTGAACGCGCCGGCCTGCGGGGCCTTGGTCCAGTTGTCGTACCAGTCCCGCACGGCCTTGGAGTAGTTGCGGGCACTGGGGAGCTTGGGGGCCTGCGCCTGAGCCTCGGCAGGCACGCTCACCTCGGCCTCGGCGAAGGTGTCCTTGTTTCGGCGGCGCTTGTTCTCCGACGGAGGGGGCCCGTATCCGGGCATGGGGGCACCTCCTTGCGGTGCTGGAAGGGGTTGAGTGCACTCGGCGAGGGCCGGCGGGGTTGGGAGACCCGTACTCACAGCGGCTTGCTATGCCGCACCGGACGCCTGTTGTCCCCGGACCGGGGGTGCCCCCCACCATCTTGCGTTCGCACTGGTCAAAGCATCGGTGTCAACGAGCGGCGGCGCGCGGACGGCGACTGACGCACACGAATCGTGTCCGTTCGTCTGGTCGCGATCGTGACGACGAACGATCATTCGTTGCTGATCATTAGTCGATGAGTCCTGCATGCTTCTCGGTCGCTCGTGTCCTGATTGGCTGCTGTGCTCGTGCGGCGATCGCTTGCAGTGCTGTGCGCTTCTTGTGGTGGTAGCGGCACAGCGTGCGGAGGTTGTCGAGGCTGTGGTCGTCGCGGTCTCCGATGTGGTCGGCGTCGGTGCCGGGCTCGGGACAGCGCTGCCCCTCGTCCTCCCATGTGCACTGGTGGTCGTCGCGGTCGAGGGTCTGGGCTCGGAGGGTCTTCCACCCCCGGGGTAGTGGGGTGCGGCGTCGGGACGTGGGGTTGGGCCTGTGGGGCATGGGTCCTCCCGGGGGCCTGGTGGGGCGGGGGTCGGCCGGGCGGGCCGTCCGGTGCGGGTGGCCCCTCGGGGGCGGGGTGGACAAGGGGCCTTACAGAAGGGGGCCTTGAAAAAGGGGGCCGGTTCAGGGTTCGGCGCGCTCGGCGAGGATCGAGGCCATGCCGAGCCAGGAGTCGGCGAGGTCGCCGAAGAGCTTTGCCTTGGCCAGGTCCGTCTCGCCTTCGGCCCACTCCAGGATCCGGGCAGCTTGATGCAGGGCGTGGCCGAGGGTGGGTTCAGCGGTGGCGGGCTCGTCCATGGTTCTCCCTTGCACGGAGGCGGGGGTAGGTGTGTCCGCCCTCGACGCCGAGGACCCCCCAGCCATGCGGCGGAGGGCGGACACGTTCAGGGGCCGGGTTAGGGGTCCGGCCAGTTCATGAGGTCGACGACGGCCGATACTGCCTGTTGGGGCATGACGCCGTTCCCGAGTAGGTGCCGTTGAGCTGTGGCGGATAGACCGGGCACATTAGTGACCCATCCGTCGGGTAGGCCCATGACCCATTCGAGGAACCGGGAAGACACGCGCGGAGATCCGCGCGGGCCGATCTCGGCGGGGAATGGGGCCGGCCGTTCGGTCACGTGCTCCCAGCGTCGGATCGCCGGGGCGAACCGCCCCCAAGCGGAGGTATCAAGCCGTCGCGTACCGCCTGGTCGATGATCGTGCGGACTTGGTGGCAGGGTCTGACTTGGTGTCCTCGGCGACGCTGTTCCGTCTCGTCGACGCCCCACCCGTCGTCGGTCGCACAGGGTGTCGCGAGCAACGATGAAGACGCGGGGGCGCTGGTGGGGCGCGCCACAGTCGGAGGCGCGCAGAACCCGCCATCGTGCCAGAAACCCATCGCGGGCCAGACCGTGAATGACTGCTCGCATGGCTTCGCCTTCGCTTGCGCGGAGGAGGCCGCGGACGTTCTCGAACACGAGCAGTTCGGGGCGTCGGGGCAGTCGCCGCACGCCGTCGAGGATGTCATGGAACAACCACCTGTCGTCGGAAGTGCCTCGGCGTCGTCCTGCCAGCGATACGGGCTGACAGGGGAAGCCGGCGGTCACGATGTCGACCGGCGGTAGCTCCTTCCAGCGGATCGCGTTCAGGTCCCCGAGGTTGGGCACGTTGGGGTATTGGTATGCGAGCACCGCGGCGGGGCCTCGGGCGGGGTCTGCGACCCATTCGAGACGGGCGCCGAAGACTTCTTCAACACCGAGGTCGAGTCCGCCGTATCCGGTGCACAGGCTTCCGAGACGTGGTGGTGGGTGTGGCTGTTTAGGCACGAGGGCCTTTCACTCGACACGGGGACCGTGAGAGCGAGGGGTGCCTGGTCGTCGTCCCCGAACGTGCGACGCCAGGTGGTTTCGCGGGGTTCGGGGAAGCGCTGAACACGAAAAAACCCGGGGCCTCGAGGGCTCTCCGGGTTTTGGGTACAAGTGTTCTACGGCCCTTCGAGTGTGACACGGCCTCTCGCATCCGCGCAACCCGCACCCCCGAGGCTGCAACAGGGCCGCCTCAGAGGAGAGCCACGAAAATCTCCGGTGAGATAGGTCAGATACCTGTCACGCGCGCTCGCCCACCCGGCGCGTCATGGCGGCGGGCTGGACTTTTAAACCGCCCCTGGTCACCGAGAGTCGCCGCGCGCCGCGCGGGTTCGGTCGACGATGAGCCATCCCTCGATCAGCTCGTACCACTGCGCCGGACGACTCGCCGAGTTCGCTCGCCGCTTGCATTCGTCGGCGTCGACGTCGAGTCGCATCACGCGAACTCCAGGCACCGCGTCGGCGTCGGCGTGCCTCGTCGTCACGATCCACACGTGCCGGGCGGGATGGGAGCGGGCGAGCCGACGAATGAGCGCGTCGCGTGCTTCGTTCGCGAAAGCCACGATGTGTCGGCTGTGCCCGTGTGTGGCTGGCGGTGTGGCCTCGGTCGAGGGTGGCCGGACCCGGGGACCTCGGTGTGAGGGGGGTCTGTTCAGGGTGGGGGGTCGTACAGAGGTAGGGGGTTGGTGGGGTGGGGGTCAGGGCTTGGGCGAGGGCATCGAGGTCAACGACGATGTCCCGTGCTGGGCCGGCGAGGGTGTGTGCGGTGCTGGTCTTGCCTGAACAGGGAGGGCCGAGGACGGTCACGGTGTCGTGCCCTGGGGCGTTCAGGGTTTCGGTGGCGGTCTTGCGGTCGTGGCGCCGGCGGCTCATGGCTTGGCAGTTGGTGCGGTCGAAAGCCAGCCGTTCATCGCCGCGGTGTGGGGTGATGTGGTCGGCGGGGCGCCGCATCCGCACGCGCAGAACGGGTTCCTCGGGCAGCACGCGGTCGCGCAGCTTCGCCCACCGGGGGTCGTTGTAGATCCACTTCCACTGAGAGTGGTGCGCGGCGTTGGTGCCCTGTCAGCAGGTGCGGCACCGGCCCGGGACGTCGACGAGGGTTCGGCATAAGGCGTTCGTGCAACGCGACGGCGGACGTCAAAACACTGAGCAGCCCCCTCGATCAACGATCTCTTCGCAAGAGAAACCAGCGCGAGAGGCGCCTGGAACTTTAGGGGCTGGTGATTAGTCCACCTGTTCGGCGACGGCGCGCGCGACCTTCTCAGCAAGCAAAGGGGGGACACAATTCCCAACCTGAGCTTGCACGGCGCTGCGGTTGCCTTCGAACTGGAAGTCATCCGGGAAAGTGAACAATCGCTTGATTTCTGGAACCCGGAGGCGCCTATTCTCCCAATGAAACGGTCCGATGTACGGCCCCGGCTGAGCCTGGATGGTCGGGGATGGGCGATCGGGGTCCAGCTTCAGTAGAAATGACCAGTATTTAGACCGCCACTTGAACTGCGGATCCTTATGGCCCCGCTTCTCCGTATAATGGAGGTAGTTCTGGCCAGGTGGAATCTCAGGAAGTAGGTGTCCGTACTTTCCGGCGACTACTTCACCAGGCTCAGGTTCTGCCACGAGGTTTTGGAGAGCCTGACCCGTCGTCACGTGAGGCTGCTCCACGGTCCCGGTTGAGCGCCGCTCCCACTTCCCCCCGTGGGTAGGCTCCGGGTGCTGCGGAACTTCCTCTCCCTTTGGAACGCCAATCACGAAAAGCCTCGGTCGAGCTTGGGGGACGCCATAGTCCGCGGCGTTCAAGACCTTCGTTGAGTAGCTGTAACCAGCCTCGTCAATCTCCCTGAGCAAACGCTCGTAAGCAGGACGCGACGCCTTATTGTTAAAAGTAAGCGCATAAACGTTTTCCAGAATAAATGCGCGTGGTTTCGCCTCGCGAAGAACGCGAGTGTAAGACTGTAGGAGGGAGGCACCCTCGTCGAGCCCTTTTCGCTTGTATTCTAGCCAGAAGCCAGACTTTGAGAAAGGCGTGCAAGGGGGGCCGCCAACTAGAAGATCGGGCCGCTCATTTTCCTTGAGTCCAGCCGCACTCAGAAGGTCCTTGGTTGAAATATCAAGAATGCTCTTCTGGATCACTTCGGATTGCAGGTGGGAGAAGTTCTTCTCCATCGTGGCCGCAGCTTCCGCGTTGTGCTCGACGGCAGCATGCACCTCGTAGCCAGCGGCTTCGACGCCGAGGTCCAGACCGCCAGCTCCGGAGAACAGTGAGATTGCGATGCCATGTCTTGTCACAGTGACCAGAGTGCCATACGCAGCTGACATCGCGAAACGAGACGTAGCAGAGACATGTGGTCAGTGAGGGACCGCACACCCAGATCAACCGCGTGTGTTCAGGTGTGCGAGCCTGGTCGCCATCACGTCGGGGACGACCACGGAGTACGGAAGAACATGGCGCAAGGTAGCGGCAAGAAGGTCCTGCGCGTTGACCCAGAGCAGGCACGGAAGAGGTTTCTAGAGGCGCTCGCTCTGGCGCGAGAGGACGGAGGTTTGCCTAGCGACTGGATCGAACGTGTCCGAAAGGTCGGGCAGGGTGGAAGCGCGACCAACACTCCTCTGCTCGGTACAGCTCTTTTGGCCAAGGCCACCAACAAGGACGTCAACGCCCTCGCTCTTCAGACCAAAGTCCACCGAGGATACTCAGCCCGCGGCGTTGCTAAAAACGTTCTGGTGCCCATATGCGTTGAGCACGAGATCGATCTGCGGACAACCGGAGCCGAACCGCTCAATAACCAACCTTTCTTCGCGAAGACCCAGGTCGTCAAGGAGCTGATCCCAGAGAGCAAGCAATCAGCCCGGGCGGAACTTGAATATCTGATCGATTGCCTCGAAGCTGCGGATTACCTTGAAGGAGAGAGCGCAGTTCACGCGCTCGCCGCTTTTCTTAGGGTGCGGATCGAAGACGGAAACACGGCGACCGTTCTTAGGCTCGAATCTGCGACCCTACCGCTCCCTGAACTCAGTGCGCTTACTAAAGACTTCATCAACGTCAATCGCGAGGGTGGCCGGCGAGGTCAGGCGCTTGTCGCTGCGTGCCTCGATCTTGTGCATCCTGAGATGGTGTACGCGGATTCGATTAATGATCCAAGTCGAAAGGTACCGGGTGATGTGACTCTCGAGGTTGTCACTCGCGAAGTTGAATCGCCACAAGAAAGTCCGCTTGGAACAGGATTCGATGAGTCGGCGTCCGTCGAGTCCAGGATCGTTGTGCTTAGTGCCGAGGCTAAACAGAAATCAGTCACCCAGAGCGAGATTCTCCAGTTTGTCGAACGTTTGGCGTCGGCAAGTATCGGCAAGGGTCTATACGTTGCTGTGGAGCCGAACCAAGAGGATCTTGGCGCGTACTCGCTAGCCAAAAAGGCCCAAGAGCGTAACGGAGTACTCCTGGATGTTATTACGGACCCTGAACAGTTGCTAGTGAGCGCTTTCCAGTGGTCGCCGCTGACTCTTGAAGAATGCCTAAAGTCGTTCCCGCAACTTCTTGTGCAGCGCCTAAAGGATTTCCACTGTGGCAGGGACAGTCAACAGGAGTGGGCAAAAATGCTCTCAGATGCAGTCGCCCAGGAAAAAGACAGATGAGTTACTAGGTTAGAGCGTCCGCAGGAGTGCGGGGTGTCGCGTGAGTTGATCACGTTCAGGTCCCCGAAGTTGGGCACATCGGGATACTGAGCGGGCAGCAGTCCGCGTTCTTCTTAGTAGCGCAAGGTCGTAGCGGTTACGCCGGAGCGTTCCGCCAGTTCAGAGACGCGCATCAGGGTCATGAGCACAAGCTAAGCCTTCGAGTCGACTCGAAGGTCAAGGCAACGTTCCAGCTGGCAGCCCGAGGCATAGTCGCCTCGGGCTGTAGCCTGTTCCTCAGCCCGCGAGTCGTGCCTTGTCCGCCATCAGAAGTTGACGGATATCACTGACGCGGTAGTGCGGCCGGTCGGCGTCGGGGTCGACGGGGTCGAGTCGGCCACGTCGCCGCCACTGGCGCACCCGGGCGGCCGAGATGTCCGCGCCCAAGAGCAGCGAGGCGGCGCGCGCGACGTCGACGGCGGGCAGGACGGCCTCGGTCAGACGCTGTAGTGCGTCGTAGCGCCATTCGGCGGAGTCCACCACCCCGTCACACCCATCCCGGCGACACCGGGCCTCGCGGACGGTCTCGCGCCCGTAAAGGGCTTGTCCGCAATCGGGGCACAAGCCCAACAGGGCCGATGCCGACGAGTCGCCCGGGTCGTGCACCTGGTCACGTGCGGCTTCGACCGCGGCGGTCACCTCGTCGACCAATGCGCCGCCGTCTGGCCGGTGCCGGGCCTCCTCGACCCGGTCGGCGAGGAAGGCGGCCGCGGCTTCGGCGTCGTCGAGGCCGGCGGGGGCGCCGAGCACGTCGCCCCACACCACGCGCGCCCAGGTGGACAGGGTCGAGGCGAGCGCGTCGGCCACGATCGAGGCGGAGACGTCGAAGGGCAACGGCACCTCGGAGCTTCGCCCGCCGACCCTGCCGCCTCGGCGCCCTTGCCGGGTCAGCTCGGTCTCAAGCTCGCCCATGACGTCGCCGACGTCGCCCAACGCGATGGAGAGCCGGTGCGCGCACATGCTGCACACGTGCGCGTCGGCCACGATCGTGTCGCAGTCGGGAACCGTGCAGATTCCCCCGGTCGCCCCGATGCTCATCTACGGGAACTCCTCGCTCGGTTGGTCGGGCAGGGTCAGGCGGGTTCAGAACGGCGGTTCGTTGGTGAACGAGGAGCCGGAGCCCCACGGGTCGCCCTGGGGCGGGGTCGAGACGCTGGGGGCGTCGTTGCGGCGCGGGGGCCGGACCGGGCGGCCGATCTCGTACACGCGCATCTCGGGGCCGGACCGCTTCTCGCCCTCGCTGGTTTCCCACTCCGTGGTCCGGAGCTTGCCGCGCACGGTCACCTCGTCGCCCTTGCCCAGACCGGCCTCGGCGACGGCTTCGGCGGTGCGGTCGAACGCGCTCGCGCGGATGAAGAACCGGTCAGCGTCGACCCACTCGCCGCGGTCGTCCTTCTTCGACGAGTTGGCGGCCAGGCGCATGTTCACGACCGGGGTTCCGCTCGGTAGGGCGCGCATGTCGGGGTCGGCGACGAGCCGGAACGTGTGGTGAATGCTCGGAAGCGGCATGTCGGGTCACTCCTTGGGGTTGATCAGGCGGGCGAACGCGGTCGGCTGACGGCGGTCTTCGGTCTGGCGGTCTTGGGTCTCCTGCTGCCACTGGGCGCGCAGGGCGGCAAGCTGGTCGACGACCTCGGCGGGACGCTCCTCGGTGCTGCTCGGGGCCACGTCGGTGCCGTCGGGACGCGCGAGGGCCTCGGCGACGGTGCGCGCGGGCGCGGCTGGGATGTGCCGGTCGGGGTCGCGGTCGACGGCGCTTCGGACGTAGGCGGCCGGGTCCTTGGCAGTGCGGCCCGACAGGACCGAACGGGCCACGGCTCGGGCGTGGTCGGCGGTGATGGTCCGGTGCGTGTGCTGACGGAGGGCGACCATCGCGGCGAACGCCGCGGGGTCGTCGTCGAGTTCTCTCAACTCCTCGTCGTCATCCGTCGCGGCATTAGCCACAGGCGGAGCCGGACGCTCCGCGCGCACGTGGGGATGATGAGGGATGTATGAGGGATGAAGGGATGGGTCATCATCCTGGGTGATCACCTTTTGGGGGTCAGATGATGACCTTTCCGCGTTCGGTGATGACCTTTCGGGCTCAGATGATGACCTTTTCGGAGCCCCGGCGGGTGAAAGGTGATCATCATTGGTGATGACCTTTTCGGTGCCGCCCTCGCCTGAAAGGTCATCATCCTGGGTGATCACCTTTTCGGGCTCGTCCGCGCCTTCGCCGGGCCCCTCGTCGGAAAGGTCATCACCGGCGTCGGCCTTCTCAGCCGACAGGAGCGGCGGCATGAAGTACACCGTCGCCTTGCCCCGTCCGGCCTTGCTGACGACCGCGAGCAACCCGCGTTCGGTCAGCGCCCGGAGCGTCCGCGTCGCTGTCGGCCGTGACCGGCTGATGCGATGCGCGAGTTCGTCGAGCGGGTGAAACCCGGTGCGGGTCCGGTCATTCATCCGCTCGGCAACGGCAATGAGCGCGCGGTGCTGCACGTCCGGCAGCTCGCGGGGCGCGTGGTCGATCACCTCGACCATCAAGCGCACGCTCATAGGGTGTCCCTCGTTCTCTCTCGGGGCGGGGCGACCCCTGCACGGGGCCGCCCCGGGGTGAAGGCGGGTTACTGCGGTCGGCCGATCGCGGCACGATGTGCGGCGGCGTCCTGTTCGGTGACCGGCTCGGGCCACTGGGTCGCCCAAGCAACGAGGTCGCCCATCGGTTGGTCGTCGGGGACGGCCGCGGCGAGGACCAGCGCGAGCGCGTACAGCCGCTTCTGTTCGTGTTCGCCGACCGTCCGCCGGTGCAGGACCTTGCGCACTTCCCAGTAGTCGCGGCGCCGGACGGCCCCGACGAGGGCGAGCGCGTCGGGCATGGCGCGGTCGATCAGTTCGGCGTCGGTCATGGCTCCTCGCACAGCGGCCAGACGGCGAGCACGCGCGCGGCGGTGAAGCCCTGTCCGAGGGTCTTGTGTGCGTTGTCGGCGAGCATGGCGGCGGCGCGGCGTGCCTCTTCCTCGCCCGGGTGGCCGGGCGCGAGGGCGAGCCATTTCATGAGCTGGTTGACGGCGATCGCCTCGGACTCGTTCACTGGTCATCACCACCGATCAGCGCGGCGGCGTGCCGGATGTCGGCCTCGGCGTTGGCGCGGTCGGTGTCGCCGGTGATGGTGCCTTCGGTGGTGCGTTTGCTCCACAGGGCGCGGTGCGCACGCCGCACGTGGTGCTCGTCGTCTCCGGTGGCGATCTCCATCAGAACCGGCCGGATCTTGACCACGTGTGCCACTTCGTCGTCGGAGTCGCCGCGCTCGGCGTGCTCGACCACGGACAGTTCAACCAGGGCGACCACTCGGGTCCCGAGGGCGGCGGCCAACAGCTCGTCTGCGTGCGGTTCGAGGGCCTTTGTGATGGGTGCGTTCAGCTTGGGGTCGATCTTGATTTCCGTCATGGCGGTGTTGCTCCTCGGGGTTCAGTGGGCGAGCATGGCGGCGTGAGGCCAGTCGACGCCGGACAGGGCGCGGCGCTGGGCGTCGGTGGCGCCGGGCTCCTCGGCGAGCCAGGCGGCGCCGAGGCTGGCCAAGGCGAGCGCGTCGGCCTCGTCGTTGCTGCGGATCACCGCGTTTGGGTACCGGTCGCACATGGCGTCGATGACGTCCTGTTTGCTGGCGTGGCCGTGGCCGGCCGCCCACAACTTCACCGACGAGGGCGAGGCGACGGCGACGGGGATGCGAGCCGCCTCGACGGCGTCGCGCACCATCCACCACAGGCCGCCGCGCTCGTGTGCCGAACCGTGGCGGGACCCGTAGGACGGCCCCTCGATCACGACCAAGTCGTACTCACCGAGCAGCGAGCCGACCTTGGCGACGATGTAGCGCAGCCGGTCGAGACCCTTCATGGTCCGGTCGGGCGAGCCGGGGGCGTCGGGGCGGATGCGTGTGCACCATCCGAGCGAGGAGGCGACGCCGGTCGAAGTCAGCGACAAGTCGGCACCGAGGGCGCGAGGGCGAAGGCTGGTCATGCGGGGATCTCTTCCTGGATCGGCTGGGGGACGGGCAGCAGCGGCCACTCGGGGCGCACGACGGCGGCCTTGTTGTCCTTGCGGCGTAGATAGCGCTGAAGGCTCGCGGCCTGTTCGGCACGCCACTCGCGTTGCATGTCGTGCAGCTCGTCCGGGTCGCGCCGGGCCAAGGCCGGCCACTTCGCGGCGAGTCGGTAGCCGACGCGGGCGGCGGCCAAGGTGTCGGCGGCCGACCCGTGCGCGTCGTCCTCGGACAGCTCGACCCCGTAGTGCTTCGCGACCGCCGTAAGCTTGCGCGAGCCCTTCCGGAAGGGGTCGGTGTACTTGTCGATCACGAACGGGTCGACGACCGGCCGGATGCTGGCGAGGCGTTCGGCGAGGTCATCGTGTCCGTGGCGCACGCACTCGCGGTGCAGCAACGTGATGTCGTAGGCGGCGTTGAACGCGACCACCACGTGTCCCTCGGCGGACCAGTGGGCGAGGTCGGCGGCGATCGCGAGGACGGCTGCCCGCGCGCCTTGTCCCTTCTCGCGGGCGTACTCGGTGGTGATCCCGTGGATCGCCGACGCTTCCTCGGGGATCGGGACACCGGGGTTCACGAGCCACCCGCAGTGGCGTTTGAACCCCTCGGCGGGCCGGATCACCCAGCGGGACGCGCTGACGATCCGGTCGGCCTCGACGTCCACGCCTGTGGTTTCCAGGTCGAACGCAGCCATGGGGCGCAGGTGCCAGTTCATCGCCCACCCCACAGGGTCAGGACGTGGTCGAGCCCGGACGAGGTCGCGTAGGCGACCGGGTAGGCCACCCTGCGGCTGTTCTCGGTACGGACCGTGAAGTGCCCCGAGGACTGCCACGCGCGGCGGGGCATGTTGCGCGTCTTCGGCTCCCGCTGGCCCTTGGAGACCTGGCGCCGGAACAGCCCCTCGTCCACGAGCCAGTCGGTGAGGGTGGACACATGCACGTCGAGCATGTCGGCGATGGCGGTCATCCCGATCAGCCCGTCCGCGTCGAGCACCGCCTGGTACTTGGCGGCCTGGGGCTCCAGCTCGGCGACGCGGGCGTTCGATGCTTCGATCTCGCGCTGTTGGGCGGCGGCCAGCTCCAAGGCTTCGGCGAACGAGGACGGAACCGCCACCGAGTAGGAGCCGGTGCGGCGGAGCGCGGGCAGCACCTCGCCGGTGACCCATCGGCGGAACGGTTTCGCGGCCGGGCTGTCGGATCGCAGGATGACCGCGTACAGGCCGGCCTCGCTGATGATGGCGCGGTTCGGGTTGCCCCGGTTTCCATCCGTCAGGCGGATGGAAACCTTCTCGTCATCGTCCAGGCGGGCCAAGACGTTGCCGACGTTGGTGATCTCCAGGACGGCGCATACGTCGGTGGCGAAGAGCCAGGGGGCGCCGTCGATGGTGACGGTGCGGACCTGGGCGCCGCTGTCGGGGAAGGTGAACGGCGTCAGAGTCGTCATCGGCGCGCCTCCTCGCCGTGCTCGACGTGGACGTGGTCGGCCAGGGCGGCGCGCACCTCGACGAGAGTCGGGCACGGGTAGGGGTGTCCGTCCTCGGTGCAGTGGTCGGAGTCGGGGAACTTCGGGTGCAGCGCTTCGATGCGGTCCAGGGCGGTCACGGGGACACCTCCTCGGCGGTGGTCGGAGCGAGGCACGGGGAGCATCCGGCGGTGCGGCAGTAGGAGCCGCCGCGGGTGCAGCAGCACCCGGCGCACACGCACCCGGCGGGCGCGTCGTCCGGCGGCGGAGTAGGCCGGGGGAGAGGTCGAGCCATCAGAACGGCACCTCCTCGGCGGAGCCCTCTCCGGGCGCGGTGACCTTGCCGGCCTTGACGTCGGCGAGGAACGCGGCCAGCTCCTCGCCGGTGGCGTTGTCGGGCAGCTCGCCGCCGTGGTTGGCGGCGTAGGCGTCGACGAGTTCGGTCGTCGATCCGGACCAGGCCGAGACACACCGCATCCACAGCTCGTCGACGTCCTGGCCGTCGTCGACCGGCGCAGGGGCCACGGCCGGGGGTTCCTCGGTGGCCTGGTCGAGGGCGGAGGCGCGGCCCTTCATGTACTCCGACAGCTCCTGTGTCATTGCGCCGTCGGCGACGCAGGCCCGGTACAGCTCGCGAACCCGGTCGGCGGTGGTGGCGGCCTCGACCTCGCCGCGCCAGTCGCGGGCGGGGGCTTCGATCTCGGGCGCCGGTGCCGCCTCGACGGCCGAGGGGTGTTCGCCCTCGACGGCAGAGGACGCCCCGGACAGGACCTGTCCGGCAGTCGCGCCGCGCAGCTCGACGACGGTCACCGGGAACTGCTTGGTCTTCCCTCCGGCGACGCGGGTACGGGGTTCGATCCGGAGCCGGACCGGGATCATGGCGGAGGTGCCGAGCTGCCCCTTGAGAAGGTCGACCGCTGCGGAGATCTCGTTCGCCGCGTAGTAGGAATGGGTCTCCATGCGCCACACGCCCACGTCGGGCAGGTCCGGCAGGATCACGCCGAGCCGGGTCGTCATCTGGCACGCGCCGTCCCGGACGGACACGGTCGCGTGGAAGTCCTCGCCCCACTGGGCGCGGCAGAGACACGGCGAGTCCGACAACAGCTCGGTCTCGCCGTCGCACCGGCGCGCGCAGCCGCCCCGGGACCAGGACTCGTAGTACTGCGACAACGGGTCGCCTGGCGGAAGGATCGCGTCGACGGCCGCGGCCTCGGTGATCACGCGGTACTGCTCGGCGCCCGCCCCTTGCGGATTCCACTTCTCGACGGTGCCGCCCCACATGCCGACGGCCGCCTCGCAGTACTCGGCCGAGTGGGACGTGACGATCCACGTCGCCGAGCGGACCGGGCGCGGCCGCTTGCCGCTGGTGTCGGTGTAGCCGGAGCGCAGCCGACCCAGCTCGCGGGCCTGGCGCTGCAAGGTGATGATGCGGGACCCCATGTCAGGCCGCCTTCCGTCGGGTCGTGTACTTCCAGGGGTTCACGGGCTTGCACGCCTTCAGGTCGAGGTCGTGCAGGTAGTACGAGGCATCGACCAGCGCACGGAACGCGGCGTGTGCGGCCTCGTCGGCGGGGGCAGGGATGAGCCCGTACCGGTCGGTGCGCAGGTTCAAGATCGCCGCACCCGCGAACGGCGGCACCTCGTGCTCGGAGTCGTCGGGCGCCAGGGCGACCTCTGCGTACCGGAGCCCGGCGAGCTGCAACACGTGGTCGCGGTAGAACGCCGACGGGGGCTTGGTCTGCGAGGTCTTGATGTCGATCAGCCACAGCCCCGGCGCCATCCCGTGGAACTCCGAGCGCAGCCACAGCCACACGTCGGCGGTGCCTGCGTAGCGGGCCGTCCGGTGCAGCACGGTGACCTCGACGGCCTCGACCTCCTCGGCCAGGTTCACCCCGGCGTCGTCGAGGAACCGGCGGTACTGGTTGATGAAGGGCTCGGCGTCCTCGTCGGGCTCGGCGGGACGGCCGAGAGCGTGCGCCTCGGCCTGGATGTGCACGCGGGTCCCGATGCCTGCACGGGCTTCCCACACGTTGCGGTGTTCGGCCTTGGCCGCCTTCAGGAACGCCTCGCGGTCGCCCGGCGTGCGGCTCGCACGGACGGCGGCCGGAAGCTGGTCCATGACGTACTCGGCGGTGACCTTCGCCGCGGCCGGAGCCAGGGCGGGCTTCGACAACGCGTTGAGCGCGTTGGTCACCGAGATGAGCAACTCACCCGACTTCGGGTCGACGTAGTACCGGCCGTTGTCGGTGTCGCGGGAGTGACGGGGGTCAGCCACGGGGCACCTCCCCGCGCACGGCCCGAAGGATGTCGTCGGTGCCGCCGGTGGCGCGGTCGAGGGCGGCGTTGGTCTCCTCCGCCTCGCGTCGGGCCTGGTCCCGTTCGGCGCGCACCTCGGCCAGCTCGCGCAGTGTCCTGCGCAGGGCGGCGCGCAGGCGGATGATGTAGCGGCCCGCCGTGTAGTGCAGGCCCGCCAGCGCCACGACGAGGGTGAAGGCCAGGACGGCGGAGATGATGGCGTCCAGCTCGCTCATGCCGCCCCCTCGGACTCGGAGTCTTCGCGGTCCTGGAGGTCGGCGGCGTACTGCTTGATGTCACCGACCCATGCGCCCAGGGCCACGCCGAGCGAGGCGCATAGGGTGCGCGCGTCGTCGGCGGTGAGGTCGTCGGCCAGGCAGAGCCGGATGTTGGTGTCCGCCACCGTGAGGTCGACGGCGGGCGTGTGGTCGTCGGGGGTTCCGGCGACGACGGCGGGAAAGGGGCGCCGGTCACACAGGGCGGTGCTGTGTGCGTCGAGCGTGACGATCACGGTGTGCGTAGGATTGTGGTTCACGAGAGTCCTGTTCTGGGTCTCTTGCGGTGAGCCCTCGGTGTCTTGGCGGATGCGGGGGCTCTCCGTTTTCGGGGCGGCCTTAGCGCGTCTACGCAGCGCAGGCCCGGCGAGCCAAGCGCTTGGCGTAGTCCTCCAACGAGGTCTCGGGCACGCGCGTCTTCGAGCGGCGGGCGCCGGGGCGCGAGATGTCGATGACGGCCAGTTCTCCGCGGGCGATCAGGTCGTAGACGTGGGTGCGCCCGCACCGGAGCCTCTCGGCGGTCTCGGGGACGGTGAGGAACTGCGTCATGCGGCCATCTCCTGCGCGTTCTCTGCGCTCTGGTGTGCGCAGGTGATGGCGGACATGGGCACGTCGAGTGCCGACGCGATCGACTTCACGAGCGGGGGCGAGGCGGCTTTGCCGCGGGCGCCGCGTTCGATCTCCCCGTAGTACTGAGGGCTGAGACCGGCCTTGGCGGCGAGTTGGGCTCTGGTCTGCCCGTCCTTCTCACGCAGGGCTCGGAGTGCGTACCGGTTGATCATGAGCCACACACTACGCAGCACTACGCACGCTGTGCAAGCTCACAATGAGGCACGTACGCAGCAGTTACGCACGCGAAATACGCACCCCGCGCGGAAGGACAGCCTGGATGTTCAGGAGGCCCGGTACGCACTACTGCGTATTTTTGCGTAGCAAGATAGATTGCAAATGCGTAGTACCGCGTGCACACTGAGAAGCTATGGAGACGCCAGAGAGCCGCCGCGCCGCCGGCGACCTCATCCACACCGCACGCCGCAAGGCGAAGATCAGCCAACGGGAACTGGCCCGAGTCGTCGACATCAGCGAGACATGGCTACGAGCCATGACCGCCGGCCTGCGGGGAGAAGAACCGCAGCGGGCCAGAGACGAAGTCTGGTCCCGTCTCGCCGAGGCAGTCGGAGCCGACAAGGAGAGGGTGTTTTCCACGCTCGGCCGAGAGGCCCCGACGCCCGACGAGGACGAGGAGGACCACCCGCCCGAGCCCTCCGGGAGGTTCGCGCAGGAGACGATCACCTGGCACGGGCGTCTTGTGGAGGTTGTACGAGATCTGGAGGCCGACACCGAGGGGATTCCCGACGAGGAGTCGAAGAAGATGATCGAGAGGGCGCTTGCGCAGGCCGAGGCGCAAGCAAAGCTCTACCTCGACATGGAGAGACGCCGTTGGGAGCGCGAGCAATCGAAGGGTGATGCCGACGACAAAACCTGAATCCCTAAAACCGTTCCGTCACCTTTTCCGCCCAATGGGCGCTACACGAGACCTCTATGTTCGAAACGTGGCGTTCGAACGTCAGTTCGAATTAACATGGCGTTCCGCTCCCGCTCAGCGGTTCCTGATCCGGCGTTCCACGGGAGAGGAGCCATGCGCCACAACCCCTTGTCCATCACGCTCGATGAGCTGCCGCCGAACACCCCCTACTTCCGCTACACCCCGATCCCCCACCACGGCCTCATCGTCGTGCGTGACGGCGTCACCTACGGCGCCCTCGTCGATGCCTACGTGCGGAACCTTCCGCCACGCCTCCGCCGGCGGCTGTTCGCCGCGGCGGGCGTGGCGGACCCGATCGACACCCCGTGCCAGTACCACCGGGATACCCCGTGGTGGCAGCGCGACCGGCCGGTGACGCCGGACGGGGTCTACAGGATGGAGCGCTCGGGGCTCATCACGCCCTGGCCGCACGCCTGGCTCACCTGATACGCCCCGGCAGTACGAGGGCCTGCCGGGCCACCCACCACACACAAAGGAGGGGCGCCGCCCTGCACGGCGACGCCCCCCAAGTGATTCACACGGAATCGAGGACAGCATATGAAACTGAACCGTGACGACGCGAGGCGACCCAACTCGCCCGAATACGCCGACCCCAGGGCACTGGCCGACCTGAAGGACACCGTCGACCAGGGTGAGGGGGAGCGCTGATGGCGTACTTCCGCAAGCTCAAAAGCGGGAAGTGGCAAGCGACTGTCCGCGACCCCTCCGGTGCCAGGCACACCCATACGGACAAGCTGAAGAAGGTCGTCAAGGAGTGGGCGGCCGAGCAGGAAGCGAAGTTCTCGGCCGGGGAGACGCGTAGCCCCCGCGCGGGCGAGATCACCGTGACCGCGTGGCGGGAACGTTGGACTGCCGGGCGTGTGATCGACACTCCCACCACGAAGAAGAACGATTCGTTGTGGCGTACCCATGTTGGGCCCAAGTGGGGAGCGTGGCCCATGGGTTCGATCCAGCGCGAACAGGCTCAGGCATGGGTCGGTGAGTTGATGGAGACCCGCCGTCGTCGGCACAAGGGCAAACCGGTCGAGCGAGTCGACGACGACGAGGTGCCGTTCCTGTCGCCAGCCACGATCCACGACGTCGTTCACCAGATGACCTCTCTCTACAAGGCGGCGATGCAGCAGACTCCGCCCTTGGTGGTGGTGAACCCCTTCGCCGACCTGGAGTTGCCAAAGCGCAAGGCGACCGTGGTCGAGTTCTACGAGCCGAACGAGGCTCTGGCGCTGTATGAGTCCCTCGAACTGCTGCCCCATGGTCAGACGTGGCGCACTGTGGCCGAGCTGGGTATGGACGTTGGCCTACGGCTGGGTGAGATCTATGGGCTGCACGGGCACCGGGTCGATTGGATCCGCGGCCTGATCCACGTGACGCACGTGATGACCGAGGACGGCATCCGTGAGTACCCCAAGACGATGAAGAGCCGTCGCACGGTGCCGGTTCCTCCGGAGACTCTCGACCGCATGAGCCGCCTAATGATCGGCCGTCCGCGCGAGAGCCTCGTGTTCACCGCTCCAGAGGGTGGCCCGATCCTCGATGACACGTTCCGGTACCGGGTCTGGTACCCGGCCGTTGCGGATGCGCGCATGTGCACCGACGAGTGTCGGGGCGCCTGCGAGGACGTCGCGCACCGCATCCGCCGGTTCCCGCCCCGAATCATGCGGCACACGGCGGCGTCATGGTTGGCACAGGACCGGGTCGACCTGCAAGAGATCCAGCGCTTGCTCGGGCACGAGGACTACGCGACCACGCTGCGGTACGCGCACCTCCAGCCGGACGCCTTCGACGCGGTGCGCAAGTCGTGGGAGCGGCGACGTCCGGGCGCATGAGCGACGCACGTTTCTGAGATTCTGACGCACGTGTGACGCACGGGCATGAAGAAGGCCCCGGTCTCGGTAGCTGTTATCTACCAAGACCGGGGCCTTTGACCTGGGGAAACACCCCTCGGCCGCTCTGTCGGGGTGGCGGGATTTGAACCCACGACCTCTTCGTCCCGAACGAAGCGCGCTGCCAAGCTGCGCTACACCCCGAAGCAACGTCCCCAAGTCTAGCGGACGTGTGGAGTGGTTGTGCACGTCGATTCCGCCGAAGCGGATCCGCGCGGGTCAGAGCCCGGGGCGAGGTCGGTCAGGACGCAGCGACGAGGTCCAGGAGGGACGCTTCGGGGCGGCAGCAGAACCGCACCGGGGCGTAGGGGGAGGTGCCCAGGCCGCCGGAGACGTGCAGCCACGCGTCGCCGTACCCGTTGAGGCCCCAGGCCCGCTTGCGGTCGATCCCGCAGTTGGTGACGAGCGTCCCGTAGTACGGCAGGCACAGCTGGCCGCCGTGGGTGTGCCCGGCGAGGAGGAGCTGGTAGCCGTCGGCCTCGAACCGGTCCAGGTTCGCGGGCTCCGGGGAGTGCAGGACGCCCAGCCGGATGTCGGCCGCGGTGTCGGCAGGCCCGGCGATGTCCTCGTACCGGTCCAGCTTGATGTGTGAGTCGTGCACGCCGGCCAGGGCCACGTCGAGCTGACCCGCCTTCAGGGAGCCCTTGCGGTTGTTGAGGTCCAGCCACCCGGAGGCCGTCATCGCCGCGCCCAGGTCCCGCCAGGGCAGGTCCGGTACCCGGCGCTTGTTGTAGTCGGTCTTGCTGGTCCGCCACAGGTAGCGCGCCGGGTTCTTCAGCTGGGGGGAGAACAGGTCGTTGGATCCGTACACGAAGGCGCCCGGCCGGTCCAGGAGGGGGCCGAGGGCGTCGATGAAGGGCCCGACCGCCTCCGGGTGGGCCAGGGAGTCCC
Organism: Nocardiopsis oceani; assembly: GCF_054777395.1. Classification (NCBI taxonomy): domain Bacteria; kingdom Bacillati; phylum Actinomycetota; class Actinomycetes; order Streptosporangiales; family Nocardiopsidaceae; genus Nocardiopsis; species Nocardiopsis oceani. The sequence goes on along the minus strand of NZ_BAAHAR010000009.1, from coordinate 32,637 downwards.
CGGTGTTGACCACCAGGTCGGGCTCGTAGGCCTCCAAGCTCCGGATCCAGTCGATGAGCATCTTCCGGCCGGGCGTCAGGTGCGCGTCGGCCAGGTGCAGGATCCGCATGCGGGGGCTGCCCTCGGGCAGCAGGGGGAGTTCGTACCGGCGGAGCCGGAACCAGTTGCGTTCGATGACCGAGGCGTACCCCAGCCCGGCCACACCGACTGCGCCGGTGATCGCGGCCGCGCGCCCGATGCGGCGCAGGAGTGTTCTGTCTTCGGCGCCCATCCGGCCCTCCTTCGTCGTTGACTGATGGTCTCAGATCCGGCGGCAGCCCCGCGCAAACCGTTGGTGGGCGCACACCGGGCGGCCATAGGATCAGGCCATGTCCGAACTCAAAGCCCGCCTCAAGTCCGACCTGACCACCGCCATGAAGGCGAAGGAGAAGGTCCGCACCGCCACCCTGCGCATGGTGCTCACCACCATCGCCACCGAGGAGTCCGCGGGCTCCTCCCAGCGGTCCCTCGACGACGACGAGGTCACCAAGCTGCTCATGCGCGAGGCCAAGAAGCGCCGCGAGGCCGCCGAGGCCTTCGACAACGGCGGCCGCCCCGAGGCCGCAGCCAACGAGCGGGCCGAGAGCGAGATCCTCGCGGACTACCTGCCCAAGCCCCTCACCGACGACGAGCTCGCGGAGATCGTCAAGGCCGCGGTCGCCGAGACCGGTGCCTCCGGTATGAAGGAGATGGGCAAGGTCATGAAGGTCGTCAACGCGCAGATCGCGGGTCGGGCCGAAGGCTCCCGTGTGGCTGCGGAGGTCAAGAGCCAGCTCGGCTGACCGTACGCGGCGGCAGGGGTCTCAGCGCGCGGCAGACCCGTGCGGTACACGAAGCGGGGGCGGTGGTGACCAGGTCACCACCGCCCCCGCTTTCAGCTGTCAGCCGTCCGGTCAGCCGTTGGGCGTGGACCGCGCTCAGTCCGTGCCGTTGCGCCCGATCGGCCCCGCCGGCTGTGCCGGGTGCCAGCCCTCCGGGGGCGAGCTGTCGGCGTTGTCCTGTCCGCCGCCTTCGCTCAGGAACACGTTGACCGTGGCTCCGTCGGGGAGCCGGCTCCCCGGGTCGGGGTTGACCGCGGCCACCGAGCCCTCGGACTCCGAGGACCTGACGGACGTTCCGGAGACGCTCACCGAGTAACCGGCCTCCTCCAGCGCGGACACCGCGTCCGACTCGCTCATGCCGACGACGTTCGGTACGCCGCCGTCGTCACTGGCCGGGCTGGCGTCATCGTCGTCATCGTCATCGCCGCCGCTCGGCTGCGAGGTGGAGCCGAACTGGCTCGGCGCGGACGCCAGCTGTTCGGTGTCCAGGCCCTCGTGGGCACCGCGCATGGTCTCCTGCCAGATCGGTCCGGGGATCGTCGCCCCGTACACGACCGGGTAGTGCCGGTCCCCGATGGTGACGTTGCGCAGCGGGTACTCCTGCGGACCGCGCGGGTCGCCGACAAACACGCTGCTGGCCATCTGCGGCGTGAACCCTGCGAACCAGGCGGCGGCGGAGCCGTCGGTGGTACCGGTCTTGCCGGCCGCGGGGCGTCCGATGCCCAGACCCGCGGCGGTACCGCCGCTGAAGGTCTGCTGCAGCAGGTAGCTGGTGCCGTCGGCGACGTCCTCGTCGATCGCTTCTTCGCACTCGGGCTCGACGTCGATCGTGGTGCCGGACTGGCGGTCCTCGATCTGGTCGATCGCCTGCGGCTGGCAGTACGTTCCGCCGGAGGCGAAAGTCGCGTAGGCGTTGGCCATCCGGATCGGGGAGACCTCCTCGCTGCCGAGGACGAAGCTGCTGTTGGCGAGGGAGTTGGCGTTCTCCGTGAACACGGTCCCGTCGGCCCGCTGCAGGCCCAGCTTCTCCGACATCTCCATCGTGTTGCACAGCCCGGCACGCGCCTGGAGCTGGGCGAAGAAGGTGTTGGAGGAGGCCTGGGTACCGGAGACCATGTTGTGGTTGCCCTCGTCGCTGTCACCGGCGTTGCTCAGTGTCCACGACTCCAACCGGCCGCCGTCACAGGACTCCTGTCCGGTCACCGTGGTGGAGCTCGGCGAGTTGAACGAGGTGCTGAACGGCAGCCCCTCTTCCAGCGCGGCCGCCAGGCCCACCGCCTTGAAGGTCGAACCCGCCTGGAACCCGGTGCTGCCGCCGCGGTCCGAGTCGGCGGTGAAGTTGACCGTGGTCTCGCCGAGGTTGCTCTCGTCGGGGCCGTAGTTGCGGCTCTGCATCATGCCGAGGATCCGGCCGGTGCCGGGCTCGATGACCGCTTGCGCGGCGACCTTCCGGGAGTCGTTCTCGCGCGGGACCCACTCGTCCACGGCTTCCTGACCGGCCTCCTGCGTCTGCGGGTCCAGGGTGGTGTGGATCTCCAGCCCGGCGGTGCGCAGCCAGCGGGCCCGTTCGGTCTCGTTGGGCCCGAACCGATCGTCCTTCTCGATCTCCTGCACCACGTAGTCGCAGAAGAACGGTTGGTCGCTGGGGACGCACCCGTTGGGCGGGGTGTCCAGCTCGAGTTCCATCTCCTCGGACTTGGCCTCCTCGGCCTCGGCCTCGGTGATCTTCTCAGTGGCGACCATGCGGTCCAGGACGATGTCGCGCCGGTCCTGGGTCTGCTCGGGGAAGAAGCGGGGGTTGTACAGGTACGGATAGCGCACGAGCCCTGCGATGGTCGCGGCCTCGTGCAGCTCCAGCTCGCCCGCGGACACGTCGAAGAAGTGCTGTGCGGCGGACTCGACGCCGTAGGCGCCGTCACTGAAGTAGGCGATGTTGAGGTAGCCCTCGAGGATCTCGTCCTTGCTCATCCGCTGTTCCAAGGCCATCGCGTAGCGCAGCTCCCGGATCTTGCGGGCGACGGTCTCCTCCTGGGCCTCGTCCAGCTCCTCCTGTGAGGTCGCGGCCTCGATCTGCACGTTCTTGACGTACTGCTGGGTGATGGAGGAAGCGCCCTCGGTGTTCCCGCCGACCGTCCGGATGGCGGCGCGCAGCGTACCGGACACGTCCAGGCCGCCGTGCTCGTAGAAGCGGGAGTCCTCGATCGCCAGGATCGCGTCGATCATGACCGGCGAGATGTCGTCGATGTCGACGAGCTCCCGGTTCTGATCGAAGATCTCGGCGATGGTGCCGCCTTCGCTGTCATAGATGGTCGACCGCTGTGGCGGCGGCGGCGTCTCGAGCTGGCTGGGCATGTCCAGGAAGCCGCTGGCGACGTTGCGTGCGGTGATCCCCATGCCGCCGACCGCCGGGAGGGCGAGCGCGGCCACGAGGAGGCCGGCGATCACGCCCACGACCACCAGTTGGCTGATTCTTTGAAGCAATGTCCCCTGACCCACCCCATCAGAATAAGTGACCACGAACGCTCAAAAGTGGTGTGATCGGTAACGAATGGTGTGTTTTCACGCCGCATCGCACGTGCTGACGCACGTGCGGTGCCCCCAGACCATCTTTCCACGGTTATCGCAGACCGGCCCTGGTGCGGTTCGGCCGGCGGGCGCCTCCCCCTTCGGAGGGAGAGAGGTCCGCGGTCGCGCAATGGCCCGCTCGGGCCATATCCATGAGACGGGAAGTGGGTCGATTGGGTTCTGGTCGGTGTGACCGTTCGGACCGTACTTTCGAGATGTGGGGGTGCCGTGACACCACGTGTACATCGAACCCCACGCGGTAGCGGGAGGCCACCGTGTTCTCCTCCACTCAACCAGAGCACACCAACCACCCGTGACCGCGAGAGCGAGACCACACGTCTTGGAAGTGGGCCACATGTGGACCAACCAGTGGACGACGCGCGCACAGTGCCGACAGATCGACCCTGACGCCCTCTTCGTTCAGGGGGCCGCGCAGAACCGGGCCAAGCTCCTCTGCCACGGCTGCCCGGTACGCGCCGAATGTCTGGCCGACGCGCTGGACAACCGCGTCGAGTTCGGGGTCTGGGGCGGCATGACCGAGAGAGAGCGCCGCTCCCTGCTGCGCAAGCACCCGGAGGTCACCAGGTGGGCCCCCGTCCTGGAGGAGGCCCGCCGCGAGGGCGCGGACGACCTCTCCCGGTACGCGGCCGCGAAGTGCGGTGAAGCCTCCTCAACCCCGAGCGGAGCCGCCTGAATCCCAAGCGGACCCTCGGTCAGGAACCCTCGGTGGGGCCCTCCCCCGCCAGGGCCGACCCGATCCCGCGCAGGCCGGCGAGGTCGTGTACGTCCTCCGGCCGGGCGGCGACCTCGGCCACCCGGACCCCTCGGTGCGCGGACATCAGCCGAGTGCTCAGCCGTGCCTCGCGTTCCTGCGTCCGAACGCGTTCCGCGTGCAGCCGCAGGGCGGCGGCGGCCAGCGGGTGCGTTCCCCCCTCCGCCAAAGGCGCGGCCGCCGCCAGTGCCGTGTCGGCGCCCAGCCGTGCCCCGGGGCCGGGCGGCAGGGGGTGGGTCCGGTTGATCACCAGACCGGCCAGCGGCATGGACTCCTTCGCCAGCCGCTCCATGAAGTAGGAGGCCTCGCGCATCGCGTCCGTGTCCGGTACGGCCACCACCACGAATGCCGTTCCCGGTGTCTGGAGCAGCCGGTAGGTGCGCTCCGCGCGCTCCTGGAAACCGCCGAACACCGTGTCGAAGGCCGAGACGAACGATCGCAGGTCGGCCAGGAACTGGGCACCGACGATCTTGCCCACCACCGAGCTCACCACGTTGAATCCGGCGCCGAGCAACCGGAACGCCCCCGTGCTCGCAGGGGTGCTCAGGAACCGGATGAGCTTGCCGTCCAGGAACCGGCCGAGCCGTTTCGGGGCGTCGAGGAAGTCCAGGGCCGACCGGCTGGGCGGGGTGTCCACCACGATGAGGTCCCACTCGCCGGACTGGCGCAGCTGCCCCAGCTTCTCCATCGCCATGTACTCCTGTGTCCCGGAGAAGCTCGTGGAGAGCGTTTGGTAGAAGGGGTTGGCCAGGATCTGGCGGGCCCGCTCGGGGTCGGCGTGCTCCCGCACGACCTCGTCGAAGGTCCGCTTCATGTCCAGCATCATGGCGTGCAGGCTGCCCGTAGCCGTCTCGGGGAGCGGCACCGGGCGGGGAGTGTTGTCCAACTCCTCCAGGCCCATCGACTGGGCCAGGCGCCTGGCCGGGTCCACGGTGATCACGACGGCCCGCCGTCCGCGCTCGGCAGCGCGCAGGCTCAAGGCGGCCGCGGTGGTGGTCTTGCCGACCCCGCCCGCCCCACAGCACACGACGATCCGGGTCGCCGGGTCGTCGACGAGGCCGTCCACGTCCAGCCGACCCGCCTCGGACCTGACTGCATTGGACCTGACCTGATCGGACATGGGGGTCCGGGCACCCCCCGGAGCGGTGCCGTTCACCGTGCCACCCCCTGCTCGATCAGCCGTTGGGTGAGAGTGCCCAGTGCCGCCCGATCCACGCCGCCCGCCAAGAAGGGCAGCTCCAGCAGGGGACGTTCCAGCCCCACGAGATCCTCGCGCACCCTCTGCTCCAGGAGGTGGCGCAGGGCGTGGGCGCGGACCTCGCCGGCGAGGTCCGAGGCGAGCTCCTCGGCGTCGTCCAGCCGGGCCGCCTTCAGCCCGGAAGCGAGTTCGGCGGTGTCCAGGTCTCCGGCGGCCGCGGCCGCCAGGTCGGCGGGGCCGAGGAGCGGAGGGCTGACCATGTTGACCAAGACCGTGCCCAGGTGGAGTCCGAGTTCGCCGATCTCGGCGAGCCCGTCCCGGGTCTCTTGGGAGGGCATCTCCTCCAGCAGGGTCACGAAGTGCACCCTGGTCTGCTCGGAGCGGATGACCTCCATGACCCGGTCGGCGTGGTTGCGGATCGGACCCACCCGGGCCAACCCGGCCACTTCGGAGTTCACGTTCAGGAACTGCGCGATCCGCCCGGTGGGCGGTGCGTCCATGACCACGGCGTCGTAGTGGAAGGGCGCTTCGGAAGGGGTGTCGGCGGAGCGGCGCCGCCCGCCGACACGGCGCCGGACGGCCTCGGTCGCCTTGCCGGTGAGCAGGACGTCCCGCAGGCCCGGCGCGATGGTGGTCGCGAAATCCACGGCGCCCAGCTTGGTCAGTGCCTGGCCGGCCCGGCGCATCCCGTAGAACATCTCCAGGTACTCCAGCAGGGCCGCCTCGGCGTCCGCCGCCAGTACGTACACGGAGCCGCCGCCCGGAGCGGACATCATCTCGCGCTCCTCGTAGGGCAGGGCCGAGCTCCCGAGCAGGGTGGCCACCCCTTGGCGGCCCTCCACCTCGACCAGCAGTACCCGTCCGCCCCCGGACGCCAGTGCCAGGGCCAGGGACGCCGCCGCCGTCGTCTTACCCGTGCCGCCCTTGCCCGTCACGATGTGCAGTCGGGCAGGGGCGAACGCCCCCTCTGGGCCCCGGTCGTGCGTTCCCCGTTCACGATCGTTCACCCAAGGGAGTCTATGTGCGGGCCGTCACCGGGCGAGAGTGCCGCGGCGCGGGGATCGCCTGGCCTGCCGATTGGGTGCGGGTGAGTAGGGTGAGCGGCGTTGAGGTGCGGCCCTGCGGGGCCGTTGGCAACCGAGAGGGGTTAGACCATGACCAAGTGGGAGTACCAGAGCGTGGCACTGCTGTCGCACGCGACCAAGCAGATCCTGGACAACTGGGGTGAGGACGGCTGGGAGCTGGTCTCCGTCGTGCCCGCGCCGCTGCCCGAGGGCACCGACCCGCGCAACCAGCAGTACGTCGCCTACATGAAGCGGGCCGTCTAGATGGCGACCCCCGAGGAGCGCATCGCTGAACTTGGCCTGACCCTGCCCGAGGTCGTGCCCCCGGTGGCTGCCTACCAGCCGACCGTGCGCAGCGGTGACCACGTGTACGTCTCGGGGCAGCTGCCGTTCCTCGAAGGCAAGCTCCCCGAGACCGGCAAGGTCGGTGCCGAGGTGGACGCCGAGACCGCTCAGGACCTGGCCGCCGTCTGCGCGCTGAACGCCATCGCGGCGGTGCGTGCCGAGGTCGGGGAACTGTCGAACGTGGTGCGGATCGTGAAGGTGGGCGGCTTCGTCGCGAGCTCCCCCGACTTCACCGGGCACCCCGGCGTGATCAACGGGGCCAGCGAACTGCTGGGCCAGGTCTTCGGCGAGGCCGGCGTGCACGCCCGGGCCGCCGTCGGTGTCGCGGCCCTGCCGTTGGACGCTCCGGTCGAGGTTGACATGATCGTCGAGGTCCGCTGACCGGTCCCGAGGATCTTCCGGGCCACGGCGCGGCTATCGCGAACGACAGGAGTGCGTCGATGACCGAGAACGACGGCGTGGCCCGGCCCCGTCCCGCCGCAACCGTGATGCTTCTGCGTCCGGCGGCGGGCACCACAGGCGTCCAGGCGGGGTGCCCCATGGAGGTCCTGCTCATGCGCAGGGTCCCCTCCATGGGCTTCGCCCCGGGCGCCTACGTCTTTCCCGGTGGCCGGGTGGACGAGCGCGACGCCGACGGCGCCCTGCCTTGGACCGGCCCGAGCCCGGAGGAGTGGGCGGAGACCCTCGGTACCGACGTGCCGATGGCCCGGGCGCTGGTGTGCGCCGCCGTCCGCGAGACCTTCGAGGAGACCGGTGTGCTGCTGGCCAGTGAGCCGGAGCGCGCGGGCGAGGAGTCCATCACCCTGGACACCGCCGTCGACGGCTGGGAGGAGGACCGGTTGGGTCTCATCGACCGTTCCCGCTCCTTCACCGAGGTGCTGTCCCGGCGTGGGCTCGTACTGCGCTCGGAGTGGTTGCGCGCATGGTCGCGTTGGATCACCCCTGCACCGCAGCCGCGCCGTTTCGACACCTGGTTCTTCACCGCCGAACTCCCCCCTGGGCAGCGGGCGCGCGACGTCGGAGGCGAGGCGGACCTCACGCAGTGGACGGACCCCTCGGTGGTCGCTTCGGAGTGGGAGGCGGGCCGGATGCCGATGCTGCCGCCGACGGTGATCGCCTGTGCCCAGCTGGCGGACCGGCGGACCCTCCGAGGTGTGCGGGAGAGCCGAAGGGATATCGTTCCCATCGAACCGGACGTTCGGGAAATCGACGGCCAACTCCGTATCGTGGCTCCAGACGGGACCCACTTCCCCCTACCGAGACCCAACACGACGCAGTGAGTGTGCCCACCAAGCGGTGTGGAGCGCCGCTCCGCGGATAGGTTTCCCAGCATGTCCTCTTGGCCGTCCTTCAGACCAGTCCGGTTTCGGCGAGCGAAGCGAGGTGCGATGAGGATCGACGGTTCCGGGACACTGCGCGCTGGCTGCGTACTGTGCCCCAACCCTGGACCGATGACGTTGGAGGGAACCAACACCTGGATCCTGCGGGAGCCGGGTGCGCGCGGTGTCGTGGTCGTCGACCCCGGGCCGCACGACGAGCGGCACCTGGAACGTGTGGCGCGGACCGTTCAGGAACAGGGCGCCCAGGTCCTGATGGGCCTGGCGACACACCGGCACTTCGACCACACCGAGGGTTCGCGGTACTTCTCCGAGCTGACCGGCGCCCCTGTGCACGCGGTCGACCCGGAGATGCGGGTGAGCGGTGCGGGTCTGTCGGACGGGCAGCTGATCGACGCGGAAGGTCTGGAGATCCGGGTCCTCGAGACCCCGGGGCACACCGACGACTCGGTGTGCTTCTTCCTGGAGGCCGACAGCGCCGTCCTGACCGGCGACACGATCCTCGGCCACGGGACTCCCGTAATCGACGGCGACGACGGTCTCGCCCCCTACATGGATTCGCTGTACCGGCTACGCGACCTGGCCCGGGAATACCAGGTGCGGACCCTGCTGCCGGGCCACGGACCCATCCTGACGTCTCCGCTGGCGACGCTGAACTCCTACATCGGCCACCGCGAGTCGCGCCTGGCCCAGGTGCGGGACGCGGTGGAGGCGGGCGCGACCAAGGTCGACGAGGTCATCGACCGGGTCTACCCGGACATCGCGGAGCGGATCCGGCCCGCGGCGGCCTCCTCGGTCCGTGCGCAGCTGCGCTACTTGGCGACCAAGGGTGAGCTGCCCGAGGGCGTCGAGAACTGACGGGGTGCCGCGTACCGGCCGGAGTGCCCTCTCTCCGCCGCTGAGACCCCCGGAACAGCGCTGCGGCCGTCACCCCGAAGGGCGACGGCCGCACAGCGTTCTCCGTCCCGCCACGGCGTCCTGACGGACGCGGCCACCTGGCGGCGGGCACGGGGCCTGCCAGCGGGTGCGGCGCCTACCGGTGGGGGCAGTACCTGCCGGTAGGGGCGGGCCCTTGCTAGCGGGCGCGGCGGCGCATGCGCTCGACGTCCATCAGCACCACGGCCTTGGCCTCGATCCGGAGCCAGCCGCGCAGGGCGAACTCGGCGAGGGCCTTGTTGACCGTCTCACGGGAGGCGCCCACCAGCTGGGCGAGCTCCTCCTGGGTGAGGTCGTGGTGGACGTGCAGGCCGTCCTCGCCCTCCTTGCCGAACTTGTCGGCGAGCTCGAGCAGGGCCTTGGCCACACGGCCGGGAACGTCGGTGAAGACCAGGTCGGCCATCACGTCGTTGGTACGGCGCAGGCGCCCGGCCAGCGACTTCAACAGCTGCAGTCCCACCTGCGGGCGGCTGGAAAGGAACGGCCGTAGGTCGTCGTGGCCGAGCCCGGCGAGTACGGAGTCGGTGACGGCCACGGCGCTCGCGGTGCGCGGGCGCGGGTCGAACAGCGACAGTTCACCGAACATTTCGCTGGGGCCGAGTACGCCCAGCAGGTTCTCGCGCCCATCGACCGCCGTGCGGGTCAGCTTCACCTTCCCGCTGAGGATCACATACAGGCGGTCGCCCTCGTCACCCTCGTTGAACAGGGTCTGGCCGCGGCCGAGACGCACCTCGTTCACTGAGGAGCGGAGCGCGGCCGTGTCCTCCTCGTCCAGCGCCTCGAACAGAGGGGCCTTCCGGAGCACCTCGTTGATCTCGTCCACACGTCCTCCTAAAACCTGACCGTCAACAGTGTGACGTATATCGCAACCAGGTGTGAAACCAGGTCGTTACCTCGGCTTGCCCGCCGGGAGACAACGTGCCCACAACAGCCGACGTCAGCCCATGCGATCCTAGTCGTCATCGGCTTGTGTCAGGGCTTGTCCGCGCCGTGTGACCGGACATTGGTTACATAATCTCGGTCACCGGCCGAAACGAAGGCGTGTCACTGAGCTGCGACGGGCCGGGTGTGCCCCCGCATCCGGACGCCTACCCTGTGACGATGCCTCGTGACACCCCAGACGTGCCCACGGAGAACTCCACGCCCACCGGCGAGAGCCGGCTCGCGCTGGTCCGTCGTGCCCGAAAGACCTATCGGGAGCTCTCCGAGCTGTACCCGGACGCCCACGCCGAACTGAACTTCACCACCCCGCTGGAGCTCCTGGTCGCGACGATCCTGTCCGCTCAATGCACGGACAAGCGGGTCAACCAGGTCACTCCGGCGCTCTTCGCGCGCTATCCCGACGCAGAGGCCTACGCGTCGGCCGAACGCGAGGAGCTGGAGGAGATGATCCGTTCGACGGGGTTCTTCCGGGCCAAAGCCAACAGCCTGCTGGGGCTTGGGCAGGCCCTGTGCGAACGGCACGGTGGCGAGGTTCCTGGGAACCTAGCCGACCTGGTCAAACTACCTGGTGTAGGGCGAAAAACCGCAAACGTACTGCTCGGTAACGCCTTCGGTGTGCCCGGTATCACCGTCGACACCCACTTCGGGCGGGTGGTGCGGCGCCTCGGGTGGACCGACGAGGAGGACCCGGTGAAGGTGGAGCACGCGGTCGGCGAGCTCTTCCCGACCAAGGACTGGACGATGCTCTCCCACCGCGTGGTGTGGCACGGCCGCCGGGTCTGCCACGCCCGCAAACCCGCCTGCGGCGCATGCGGAGTGGCCCGCTGGTGCCCGTCCTTCGGCGAAGGGCCCACGGACCCCGCCAGTGCCGAGAAGCTCCTCCGGATGCGGTCGTTCGCCTGATCCGGCGCCCGTACGTGCCCGTCCGGTACCTGGCAGCGGTTTGTACCCTGAACACGTGCGCACTCATCGGCCCCCGTCAGGGCACACAGGTCAGCGGGGCCCGGTGCCTGGTATGTCCCCTCTGCAGACGGCCGGTGCGGCGTGCCCGATCACCGGACGACCCGTCGGGCACCCTCAGGGTGACCGAACCCCTGCCGCCCCCTCGGCATCCCCATACGTACAGACGTTGGCGCGACAACCCCCGGAACAGGTTCTGCGTATGAACTCGACCCCGCTCTGGCTGTCCGCGCTCGCGGACGACGCCCAGACCATGCCGGTGCCCGAACAGATGCGCCCGCCCGAACGCGGCGGACGCGAGTCGGCGGTGCTCATCCTCTTCGGTGAGACTGACCGGGGGCCCGACCTGCTGCTCATCCAGCGCCGTGACGGGCTGCGCCGCCACTCCGGGCAACCCGCGTTCCCCGGCGGGCGGATCGAGCTCACCGACCCCTCTCCTGAGGCCGCTGCGCTGCGCGAGGCCGAGGAGGAGACCGGGGTCGTGCCCGAGGGGGTCGAGGTGGTCGGCCGCCTCCCCGAGCTCTACCTGAGCTTCAGCGACTTCCGGGTCGCACCCATCCTCGGCTGGTGGCGGGAGCCCACCGAGGTCCGGGCCGCCGATACTGGGGAGGTCGCGGCGGTCGCCAGGGTCCCCGTCGCCGACCTCGCGTCCCCCGAGAACCGGGTCAAGGTGCGGTACGGGGGAGGGCCGATGTGGGGCCCGGGATTCCGAGTGGAGAACATGCTCGTGTGGGGCTTCACGGGCGCGATCATCGACAACCTGCTCGCTCTCGGCGGTTGGGAACTTCCGTGGCGCAACCGGGGTCTCACTGACGAGTTCGAAGCCACCCCGCAGGGCCTCCGGCCGGTCGGGTAAAGCTCACTTCTTGGAGGGCATCCGTGCTCGACGCGGTTCTGGTCATCCTGTTGCTGCTGTTCGCGGTGACCGGCTACCGGCAGGGATTCATCGTCGGCGTCTTCAGCTTCGTAGGGTTCATCGGCGGAGGGGTGATCGCGGCGCTCACCGCGCCGAACCTCATCCAGGACTGGGTGGTCGACCCCGGGCGGCAGGCGCTTCTGGCCATCGCGGTGGTCTTCCTGTCCGCCGCCCTGGGTCAGTTCCTCGCTTCCTACCTGGGCACCTTGGTGCGCAACAAGGTCACGTGGGACTCCGCCCGGGTCGTGGACGCGTTGGGCGGTGCCGTCGTCAGCGGCATCTCGGTGCTCCTGGTCTCCTGGTTCATCGGCAGTACGGTCGCCAACTCTGCGCTGCCGTACGTGTCCAACCAGGTCAAGGAGTCCCGCATCCTCCAGTCGGTGGACTCCGTGATGCCGGACGCCGCCCACCAGGGCTTCTCCACCTTCCGGCGGATCGTGGACCAGAGCGCGTTCCCCCAGGTGTTCAGCGGTCTGGGTACGGGCGAGCTGGCCGAGGTCGAGCCGCCCGACCCGGACGTCCTCACCACGCCGGAGCTGATCGAGTCCAGTAACAGCGTGGTCAAGGTCCTGGGCACGGCCCCCGCTTGCCAGCGCAGGGTCGAGGGCACCGGGTTCGCCTACGGCGAGGACCGCATCATGACCAACGCGCACGTGGTTGCCGGGGTCACCGACGACCTGCGCGTGGTGACCCGGGATGGGCACCAGCTGGAAGCCACCCTGGTGCTGTTCGACGCCCAGCAGGACCTGGCCGTACTGCACGTGCCGGGGATGGACCTGAATCCGCTGGACTTCAACGCGGACGCCACCCAAGGCAACGACGCCGTAGTGGCGGGCTTCCCGCGCAACAGCGGATTCACGGCCGTTCCGGCGCGGATCCGGGCGGAGCAGACCGCGCAGGGTTCGGACTTCTACCACTCGCAGCAGGTGAGCCGGGAGATCTACCAGGTCCGGGCCGTGGTGCGCCCGGGCAACTCCGGCGGTCCGCTGCTCGCCCCGGACGGCACCGTGTACGGAGTCGTGTTCGCCGCGGCCACCAACGAGGAAGAGACCGGCTACGTGCTGACCGCGGACGAGGTGGCGGAGAACGCCGAGGAGGGGCTGGCAGCCACCGAAGAGGTGTCTTCCCAGGACTGCGACTGACGGGGCCGCACAGGCAGATCTGACGACGATGGGGCGCCTCCCTGTACGGGAGGCGCCCCATCGCGGCGTTCGGTCAGTTCGAGCTCGGGTTCTGGGTCTGGTCCCCGTGGAGCGGCCAGGTCATCCGAACAACCGTTCCCACGTCGTTGGGTTCGATGCTCACCTCGTCGGCGAGGCCGGTGATCACCGCCAGGCCCAGGCCGGGGGAGAACCCCGAGATGCCGCCGGGCGGAGTGTCCTCACCGTCCAGGAAGAGGCCGTCGAGCATGGGTTCGACGTGGTTGGCCGTCTCCTCGGCGTCCTTTGCCGGGGCACGGTCGGAGACGACGACCTCGAAACGTTGCGTCGCGCTCCCGTTGGCGCGCAGTGCTCGGCTCTGGGTGTCGGTGCGGGGGTCCGACACTGGATCAGGTCCGCTGCCGTCGATCAGCTGGAGCAGGATGGGCTGTGTCGGGCAGTGCAGCTTGTGCGCCGCCACCGCCCTGGAACAAGCCTCCCCGACCGCCAGTCTGATCTCATCGATCGCGGAGGCGGCGATACCCGCCCGCCGTGCGACGGTCGCGGCCATGAGCCGGGCCGTACGCACGTGGGCGGGGAGCGCACTGATCGTGAGCGTGATGGTTGCCATCGCTCGCTCTGGGCTACTTCGAGGAACGCTTGTCGATGGCTTCCTGCACCGAGCCGTGGATACCGAACACCTTGGTCAGTCCGGTGATCCGGAAGATCTTCAGAATCCGCTCCTGGGTGCAGACCAGGTCAAGCGTCCCATCGTGGGCCCGGACCCGCTTCAGCCCGCCCACAAGCACACCGAGGCCCGTCGAGTCCAGGAACTCCACCTTCTCCATGTTGACCACGAGGTGGAAGTTGCCCTTGTTGACCAGGTCGATCAGCAGCTCGCGGAGCCGGGGCGCGGTATAGACATCGATCTCACCCTCAACGACCACGATCTCGGTGTCGCCCTCGGTGTAATGATCAAGCTTCAAATCCACTAGTCCTCCAGCGCCGAACCGCGAAAAATCGCGAAGTATCTCTGCCGGGCGTTACCCCACCAGCACGCATTCAACCACGGGTGCCGTGAGTGTCTCCCCGTCATGCACAGGAAAACGTCGACCCCGCGGCACTCTTCCCTCGGATGTCACACTGAAACCGATGTTCATCGGTGCCCCAGCCTCGCTCTGAGGGCGGTTTGGTCGTGAACGTGTCCAGTGAGGAGGGGACTCGATGAGGCGGTCGGAGCCCGTGCTCCCCGGTGTGTGGCGTGACGACACCCGGTACCCGCAGGTCACCCACATCGAGCAGGTGGCCCGGAACGCGGGAGAGAGCGGGGACTGGCCGGACTGGACAGCCCCCCACTTGGTCCGACGTCTGGCTGAACGGGGGATCACTGGTCCGTGGTCCCACCAAGCAGCCGCCGCCGATCTCGCTCGCTCGGGCCGTGATGTGATCATAGCCACGGGTACCGCCTCGGGGAAGTCGCTTGCCTTCCTTATGCCCGCGGTGGAGGCGGTTGACTCCGGTGAAACGGTGTTGTACCTCTCCCCGACCAAAGCGCTCGCCCAGGACCAGCTCAGGTGGATTACGGACCTGGGACTTTCGGGCATGCGCGCGGCCGTCTACGACGGGGACACCCGGCCCGAGGAGCGCGCCTGGGTCCGCGAGCACGGCAACTACGTCCTCACCAACCCGGACATGCTGCACCACGGGATCCTTCCCCGGCACGGTGCCTGGTCGAGGTTCCTGCGGCGTCTCCGCTACGTGGTGATCGACGAGGCGCACCGGTACCGGGGGGTCTTCGGGTCGCACGTCGCCCAGATCCTGCGACGGCTGCGCAGGGTGTGCGCCCGCTACCGGTCGGAGCCGGTGTTCGTCCTGGCATCGGCCACCTCGGGGTCCCCGGCGGAGAGCGCCACACGGCTCACCGGCCTCCCGGTGACCGCGGTGAGTGAGGACGGGTCGCCACGGCCGGGGATGTCCGTCGCCCTGGTGGAGCCGGAGCTGACCGACCTGACCGGGGAGAACGGCGCCCCGGTGCGCCGAACCGCTCCCTCCCAGGCAGCGGAGATGCTGGTCGACCTGGTCAGGGACGGTGTGCGCACGCTGGTGTTCGTGCGCTCCCGACAGGGCGCGGAAGTCGTTGCGCTGAACGCACAGAGGTTGTTGACCGAACGCGGCGAGCACCACTTGGCCGACCGCGTGGCCGCCTACCGCGGCGGGTACCTGGCGGACGAGCGTCGGGAGCTGGAGGGGGCGCTGCGCTCCGGTGAGCTCCTCGGGCTGGCCAGCACCAACGCCTTGGAACTGGGTGTAGACATCAGCGGTCTGGACGCCGTGCTCATCGCGGGCTGGCCTGGAACGCTGGCCTCGCTGTGGCAGCAGGCGGGCCGTGCGGGGCGGCGAGGCGAGGACGCCTTGGCGGTGTTCATCGCCCGTGACGACCCCCTGGACACCTACTTGGCCCACCACCCCGAGGCTATTTTCGGGCGTCCGGTGGAGGCCACCGTCCTCGACCCGGAAAACCCCCACATCCTTGGGCCGCACCTCTGCGCGGCCGCCCAAGAGCTGCCGATCACGCGCGACGACTTCGCACTCTTCGGTGAGACGACCGAGGAACAGCTCACCGGGCTCGTAGATCGAAAGCTGCTCAGAAAGCGCCCGAGGGGCTGGTTCTGGGTGAGTAATGAACGGGCAAGTGACCTAGCCGATATTCGCGGGGCGGGCGGACCGCCCGTGCAGATCGTCGACACCGGCAGCGGTCAGCTGCTCGGCGAGATCGACGAGGCCGCCGCGCACGGAACTGTCCACACCGGCGCCGTCTACCTCCACCGGGGCTCCACCTTCCTGGTCGACGAGCTCGACCTGGAGGAAGGGGTGGCCCTGGTGCACGAGGCCGAGCCGCCCTACAGCACGTGGGCCAGGGACACCACGGACATCACCGTGCGCTCGGTGCTGCGCGAGGAGGCCTGGCCCAGCGGTGCCACCGTCTACTTCGGTGAGGTGGAGGTGGTCCGGCAGGTGGTGGGCTTCCTCAAACGGGATGTGCGCACCGGAACGGTCCTTGGCGAGCAGCCATTGGAGATGCCCGAACGTACTCTCCAGACCCGCGCGGTCTGGTGGACGCTGCCGCAGGACGGGGAGAACCGGCTGCGCAAGGAGGACGTGGGCTTGCTTGGCGCGGCCCATGCGGCCGAACACGCGGCGATCGGCCTGCTCCCGCTGCTGGCGACCTGCGACCGCTGGGACATCGGCGGGGTCTCCACCTCCCTGCACGGGGACACCGGAAAGCTGACGGTGTTCGTGTACGACGGCTACGAGGGAGGCGCAGGGTTCGCCGAACGCGGCTACGCGGCGGCCCGGGAATGGCTAGCCGCCACCCGTGCCGCGATCGCAGGGTGCGAGTGCGACCGGGGGTGCCCCTCCTGTATCCAGTCGCCCAAGTGCGGTACCGGCAACGAGCCGCTCAGCAAGCCCGGAGCCCTTCGCCTCTTGGACGAGGTCCTGAGCGGTGGAGAGGCGCCGGGGACTCCGGAGTCCGCTGAGCCGAGGACGGCGGCGCCGACGGCGCCGGAGGTGCAGGGGCCGCCGGGGGACGTTGGTTAGGGGACTGCCGGCCGAGGGCGGAGACCGGGGTTCGCGTCCCCGCGCAAGTTATCCACAGGCTGGGGACGGCCGCTTCCCTCCGGAACAGGGACGGCGCAACCTGGAAGGACCGGGCGGAAGTCGGTCCGCCCGGTCACCCGGGAGGTCCCATGTTCTCTTTCCCGTGCCCGCCCCTGCCCGCTTCCGCCACGGACCGGGGGATGACCACCGCCGAGTACGCGGTGTGCACCGTCGCCGCGGTCGCCCTCGCGGGGGTTCTCTACTACGTCGTCACCAGCGGCACCGTCAGCGACGCCCTCAACACGATCATCGTCGATGCGCTCGAGTCCGGCAGCTGACCGCGGCTCCGCCACGATGGAGGCCGCTATGGTGCTGCCCTCTCTGCTGCTCATGCTGGCGATCGCGCTCGGCGCGGTCGGTGCTGCCGCCGCGCAGCTCGCCTGCGCCGACGCGGCTCGGACCGGGGCCCGGGCCCTGGCCCGGGGAGAGTCGGCCGAGCAGGCCCGCACCCTCGCCCTGTCGGCCGCACCGGATACGGGTGCCCGAGTCCGGCTGTCCGAGACCGACGGCATGGCCAGGGTCACGGTCCGCTCGGAAGTGCGGATCGGACCGCTCCGTGCTCCGCCCCTGAGCGTCGAAGGCAGTGCCGCGGTTCCACTGGAACCGGGATTGTGAGGGGCGACGACGCCGGCACGGCAACCGTCTGGTGGATATCCCTGTGCCTGGTCCTGTGGTTCCTCACCTACGCCGTGCTCGCCACGTCCACGGCCCGCCTGGAGCGGGACCGTGCCGGGGCCGCCGCCGACCTGGCCGCACTGGCGGCGGCCCGCGCCCAACAGGTCGGGGACACCGCCTGCGCTGCGGCCGGGGAGACCGCGGAGGCCAACGGAGCCACCCTCGACTCCTGTGACCTGCGCGGCCACACCGTCACGGTGACGGTGTCGATCCCTTCGTCAGTCCTGCCACGCGCGGTCGGTGCCGAAGCTCGGGCCGGCCCCGCCCACGAACCCGTCGAGGAGATGGAATGACCGCACACCCGGTCCTGGCCTGCGCACTCCTGTTCTGCGGCCCAGTGGGACCCGCCACCGGGGCCGATCCCTGTCCGGGAGGGCCCGCCGCCATGGTCGCCGAGGCCGCCGAGGCCCCGGTCCCGGACCCCGATGCCGGTGCGGACCCGGAACCGGGCGTCGGACCGGTGCCCCCCGTGCCCCAGGGACCGCCCTCCGCCGGCTCCCCCGCGCCACCGGACTCTGTTCCCGGTCCGACTTCCGAACCGGTCGCCGGTCCAGAGGCGCTCTGCGCCAGCGCCCCTCGTCCGGTCGAGCCGTCGGCTGAGACCCCGCCCGCAGAGCCGCCCACTGAGACCCGGCCGGTAGAAACGCCGTCCGAAGCCAGCCTCATGGACACGCGTCCAGGTGACGAACCCTCCGAGGATGCCGCCGAGGAGTCGGCCGATGAGGTGGAAGGGAACGTCGAGGACGCTGGCGAGGACGTGGCCGGGGACACGGGCGAGGACCCAGAGCCGGCCGCCGGTGCGCGGCCCGCGGAAGACCCGGCAGCGGACGGTTCGCCGGAACAGGCCTCGGGGACACCACCCGCGGTCCGCCGCTCGGCCCCTGCCGCCCCCTCGAATGAGAGCGGTAGCGGTACGGGGAGCGCCTCGCCCCAGCGGAGCCCCGCCGAGGAGAGTTCGGGCGCCGCTGCCGACGAGACCGTTCAGGTGACGGTGCCGCCCGAAGCGTCGGTGCCGCCTGAAGCGTCGGTGAAGCCCGAGGACGACGGTGAACCCAACCCGGTCGGGCACTTCGCTTTCGAGGAAACCGCCCCCGTGGGCGCGGTTGGCCGCACCATCGGGGCCGCATCCACCACCCTGCTGGTCCTCCTGGGGGTCGGTACTCTCGCCCTGCGCCTGATGGTCGGCTGGCCGCGCTTCCCCACCCCCTATCTCGGCCGCCGTCGTTGCCGGACCGAGGACGGTCGGCTCCCCCTCCAGACCGTCCGGTCCGGTGTCTCGAAGGCGGACTGAGGGCCGGGCGAGCCCCGAACCAGGATGACCTCCACACGTGCAGGACCGCGGAGTGTCCGGCCGTCAATGACCGAGCGCCGCGGTGAGGAGTTCGGCGGCCATCGGTACCACCCCGATGAGGAGGAAGGCGGGAAGGAAGCACAGCCCCAGCGGTGCCACGACCAGCACCCCCAAACGCTCGACCTTGGCGGTGGCCCGCGAACGGAGCTCCCTGCGCAGATCGGCGACGTGCCGGTCGAGCAGGTCGGCCACCGGCGCGCCGGTCTCCGAGGCCCGGGCCAAGTCGCGGCCGACCGCCACCAGGGGATCGGGTAGAGCGGACCGCTGCCATGCCGGTGCGGGGTCGGCACCCAGGCGCAGCCGTTCGGCGACCATCGCCAGTTCGGTACCGAGAGCGCCCCGGGCGGCTCCGGAGACCGCGCTCAGGCAGGCCGGAACCGTAGCGCCCGCCCGGATCCCGGAGGCGATCAACCCGATGAGCACGGGGAGGTCGTCGGTGACCGGCAACCGGTCGGGACGCGTTCGGGCGCGGCGGGCACGCACCCACAGGAGCACACAGCCGCCGACCGCCACCGCGGCGCCCAGGGCCCCGAACACGGCCACGAGCACTGCCGCCCCGCAGGCTCCGGCGAAGAGCAGGGCCCCGGTGCCCACCCGTCCAGGCGGGACACGTGGCGGTGCTTTCGCCGCCCGCTGCTCCCGGAGCCGTTCCGAGCCGGTCAGGATCCACACGCCGGTCACCGCACACACCACGGTGACCACCTCGAAGAACATCGCGTACACCCCTTCCCCTGTTGCCCGTCCCCGGACCAAGGCCGCCCGTCCCGCACTCCACGGCCCTCATCCACGGCCCGCTGCCCACAGCCCTCCCCGGCCCGTGACCCCCACCGCCTCAGCCCTCAGGCCACCGCCCCCCGGACCATCCGCAGGGTCCACCAGGCACCCGCCAGATCCAGGAACGCACCGCACACCAGGCAGGCCAGGCCCAGAGATGTGGTGAACAGGAAGACCAGCGGCGAACCGCCCAGTCCCGCCGACATCGCCAACCCGACCACCGGAAGCCCGCTCAGTAGCAGCGCCGTCATGCGCGGACCGGCAGTCTTGGCCGCCACCTCCGCCCTCTGCTCCTCCCGCTCTGTCAGGCTGTCGGCCAGCTCGTCCACCACACCGGCCAGTCCCGCACCGGTCTCCGACGCCACCTCCCAGCACACCGCCACATAGGCCAGGGCCGACAGGTCCTCATCGCGTTCGGCGGCACGGTGCAGGGAACCGGGGGTCGACACCCCGACGGCCAGGTGGCCGACTTCCAGAGCCGCCACCCGGAGGGCGAGTTCCGGTGGTTGCCCGGCCCTCAGTTCGGCCGCCATCACCCGGCACAGCACGATGACCGCCCGCCGTCGCTCGGCCGCCTCGTTCCGGCGCGCGATCAGCTCCCGGAACGAGGGACGGGGCAGCTGCCGTCGCGGCCCTCGCGGGAGCACCGCCGCCAGGCGGTAGCGGCCGACGGGCGGGAGCGACCACAACAGCGCCGCCGCCAGCAGGCAGACCGTCAGGAGCGTCACCGCCGCCACTCCTGGCCCAGGCGGGCGACCACCTGCTCGGCCCCCGCGTGCTCGCGATGGCCGCCGTCCGGGGTGAAGGCCACCGCGGGCACCGCCCGAACCAGCCCATCGGGATCACGCTCCAGGACCCGCACCTCGGACAGGCGCCGCCCGCGCCTGTCCCGCACAAGGTGGACGACCATGACCCTGGTGGCCGCGAGCTGACTGTGCACGGCGTCCCGGCCGAGCCCGGCGGCGCAACCCATCGCCTCCACCCTGGCGGGTACGTCCTCGGCCCCGTTGGCGTGCAGAGTTCCTGCGCCGCCCTCGTGGCCAGTGTTGAGGGCGCCCAGCAACGACACGATCTCCGGTCCGCGCGCTTCACCGACCACCAGGCGGTCCGGGCGCATCCGCAGCCCTTGGCGGACCAGTACCTCCAGCGGTACCTCCCCGCTGCCCTCGATATTGGCTGGGCGGGTCTGGAGGCGCACCACGTGCGGGTGTTCGGGGCGCAGCTCGGGAGAGTCCTCGGTGAGCACGATCCGTTCCCCCGGGTTCACCAGGGACAGCAGCGAGGAGAGCAGGGTGGTCTTGCCGGTTCCGGTGCCCCCGCTGATCAGGAAGGGTGTCCGGCGCACCACCATGGAGCGGAGGAGCTCGGCGCCG
This sequence comes from Nocardiopsis oceani, assembly GCF_054777395.1. NCBI lineage: Bacteria > Bacillati > Actinomycetota > Actinomycetes > Streptosporangiales > Nocardiopsidaceae > Nocardiopsis > Nocardiopsis oceani. The sequence continues at coordinate 11,770 of NZ_BAAHAR010000009.1, read as the reverse complement.
ACGGGGGTCAGGGTCCCGCAGGCGATGAGCTCCCGTAGCCCGAACACCCGCTTGGGCGGCATCCGGAGCGAGACACAGGCCCCCTCGGGTGCGATCGGTGGCAGTACGGCGTGCAACCGGGTTCCGGTCGGTAGCCGGGCGTCCACGTACGGGGCCGCCGCGTCCAGGCGGCGCCCTGCCTGGAAGGCCAACCTCTGGGCCAGGCGCCGCACTTCGTCCGCGGAACCGAAGCGCACGTCGTGCACCCGCCGCAGGCCGTCCCCCGAATCCACCCACACCTGGTTGGGGCCGTTGACCAGGACGTCGGTGACGTCCGCGGTGAGGAGGTCCTCCAGCGGCCCGGCCCCGGACAGGTCCGCGGAGAGCCTGCGGGTCATGGCGAGCAGTTCGCTGTCGCCCATGGCCCCGCCTTCCGCGCGGATGGCCGTGGCGACGTTGGCCGGCGTCACCGGTATCCCGGTGGCCACGAACCGGTCGCGGACCCGTTCCAGCATGTCGTTCTCGTCCCGGACCGCGTTCACCGATCCTCCCCCACTCGCCGGGTCTTCCCCGTCTCCCCCGTCCCGACGAGGGCACCCACCACGCGGTCGGCGTACCTGGCCAGCGGCGACCGGGGGTGTCTGGCAGGCACGTCGCCCACCCTCAGGAGTCGGGACAGGCCGGGTTCCGGAGGCAGGTCGGCGCCGAGTCCGAGCCCGAGGCTCTTCACGACAACCTCGGTGGACAGGCCGCCCCGGGCCCCGCGCACCACGATCCGGACCCGGTTGGCCTCCTGCTCGAGGCGGCCGACCATGCGTGCCGCGGACACCACCGAGTACACGTCGGCGGGGACCACCACGAGAACGATGTCGGAGTGGTTGAGGAAGACGGTGGTCCCGGGGTCGAAGGACCTGGGCAGGTCGGCCACCACCAGGTCTGTGCCCCTGCGCGCCGAGGCCAGAACCGATCGGACCGTTCCGACGGGCAGCGGTCGGCCTTGGTCCGATCCGTTGGTCCGTGCCCAGGTGAGGACGTCTACCCTGCCGACCTTGGGGAGCCCGTCGCTCAGGGCCCGCCACGGCAACCGTCCGCGTTGTCCGAGGAGGTCGTTCCAGCCGGTTCGGGGGTCCGCGGAGGTGTGGTCGCAGCCCAGATAGATGTCGGGGCCGCAGCCGAGGGGGTCGGCGTCGAGCAGGGCCGTGGCCCTCCCGGCCCGCTCCCCCGCGAGGGAGAGTGCGACGGCGAGCACGCTGGCCCCGGCGCCGCCCCGGCCCCCGACGACTGCCACGACGGGTGCCGGGGGACGGTCGGAGACGGAGGCGAACAGGTCGACGAGAGCGGCCTCGTCACGGGGGAGCAGGTAGGCCGCCGACCGTTCCGCGCGGTCGCGGGTTCCGGCGGTCTCCGGAATCCGCGCGGCGACGGCTACCCGCGGATGGGGTGGCGGTTCGGTGGCACGTAGGGCGCGGTCCAGGTCTCCGCCGACCACGACCAGCGGGGCGCGCCCCCACGAACGCAGTGCCTGTTCGGGACCGGGGGCGATGGTGACCTCGGTGGCGGCAGCGGCGGCGAGCCGGAGCAGGTCGTCGAGGAGCGCGGGGTCGGCGGTGGCGATCAGGGGGCGGGGCGAAGCGTCCATCGGACCTCCGGGAAGGGCGGGAACCTGCCCTCATGACCTTCGCCCACCTGCGGCGCCCGCGGAAGCCGCGGATCCGGATCTGTGGATAACTCAGGGGGGTACCTCACCCGGCGGGCGGGACACACAAACGGGGGCTGTCGTGTGTCCCGGCCCGGCCGGTGAGGCGGAGCGGAGGGTGTTGGCCGGTCCCCTCAGGGGGAACTGGGGGCCGACCTGTCCCGGCCCTGGGGGGATAGGCCGGGTCCGCTCTCCTGGGAGGGATCATCGGGAGCGGTCGTCGGGACTCGCGTGACCCGCGGGGTCCGCTCATCCGACTTCCGGCGAGGTAACGGCCGCAATTTCGTGCCTGCCGCGCACAATGTCCGTATTGGCGAACGTGCGCATAAAGGCACGTAACCCGGGCTTTAGCCCGACGCGGTCGGCCCTTCGCTCAACTCCGGATCAGACGCTACCACGTGACGCTGCGTATCGGTTCGGGAATCCAGTACGAAAATCTTGGTCAACCATCTTTTCGAAGAAGGGGTCGCGGCGTACAAAGAAAGCAGCAGGTGGCTGAGACCCACCCCGACACGGAGGACGGGAACCCACGCACCGCCGACCCCATAGGGCCTGTCCAGGCCTGGTGGAACCGGGTTTCACCAGGTCGGACTAGAGATAGTGGCGCTTGCTAACCCGATCCCCCGAGCCGGAAACGGCGCCCCGGGCAAGTCCCGGAGCGCCGTTCGTTGTGCGCGTGCACATGCACGAAGCAACATGGAAACATTCGCGGGCGATCAAGCGTGATCGAACTGGTATGAATCCGAGTTATTACTTGTTAGTAAATAAACTAGTTTCGCGAACTCGGGGGTCTTTCCACGAGAGGTGGACCTCCCTGATCAGCCGCGCTTGAGCGCCTCACAGGTGGCCAGCGAGTCCTGTGCGCCAGCTCGCACCGCACGGCAGCAGTACACGACCCAGTCCGCGACACCTTCGGGGGTGCCAGCCATGTATCCGCGCAGAGCCGGACCGTACTCGTCCTTCAGCGTCTGGTGGCCGAGTTCGGAGGTGACCAGCGACTTGGGGTCCAGGCCGCGTTCCACCAAGGTCAGCCGTTCGGCGGCGCGGGCGACCAGGCCGTCACCCCACCCGAACGGGCGGATCGCCATCAATTCGCCGTGCACCAGCGAAGAGGTGACCAGGGCGGGCACCTTCGTGCGCGATCCCAGGAGCGCGTACAGGCCCTCCAAACGGGCGGAGGCTGCGGCCGCGGTCGGAGCGGATCCGAGCTCCAAAGGGTCTTCGACCCGTTCCCCGTCGAGCCGGGGGCGCCCCAGCGCCTCCTCCGCGACGGCGTCGGCGGCGGCCAGGGTGTGGAGTCGGGCAAGCGCCTGCCGCGGCGCCTTGGGCCAGGTGTCCACGAGCGTGCCCAGCTCACCGCCGATGCGGAGCGCGCCCTTGATCCGGGTGTCGTACACGTGCCCGTCGCGGATCTCGTCCATCGAGACCTCGGCGCCCTCCAGCGCGGCCGACGCACACGCGCCGCGCAGTGAGGACTCCATGGACACGTCACTGCTGCGGCGGCGCAGGATGCGGTGCCCCAACAGCCGGTCGACGAGGGTCCGTGTTTCGGCGACCGCGTCGCTCACCCCGGGCAACTCGGCGATCCGGGACAGCGGGTCGGGCATGGAGGCAGAAGTCGATTCGCTCACGGAAAACAACACTACGCGGCGGTAACACCGTGTGCTCCCACCACCCGGACCGGGCACCACGGACCGCTCGTCGCGGCACGGCGACCGTTCACCGACCGTTCGTCGCGCGCCCGGCCCTCACCGCCGCTGGACCGCGCCCCAGCTGTTCACGCGGCTTGGACCGCATGATTAATTGGGTGTTAACCGCCTACGTAAGGAGAATCACAGTGGCCGACAGCACTCCCCAGGGCCAGGAGACACTGTCCAACCTTCTCCATGAGACCCGAGCCTTTCCGCCGCCCGCGGACCTCGCGGCCAACGCCAACGTGAAGGCGGACGCATACGAGACGGCGGCCGAGGACCGTCTCGGTTTCTGGGAGGAGCAGGCCCGGAGGCTCCAGTGGGAGCAGCCCTGGGACACCGTCCTGGACTGGAACCCGCCCTACGCCAAGTGGTTCGTCGGCGGCAAGCTCAACGCCTCCGTCAACTGCGTGGACCGGCACGTCGAGGCCGGCCTGGGCGACCGCGCCGCCATCCAGTGGGAGGGCGAGCCCGGTGACAGCCGCACCATCACCTACGCCGACCTCAAGGACCAGGTGTCCCAGGCGGCCAACGCGCTGACCCAGCTCGGCGTCGGCAAGGGCGACCGTGTCGCCATCTACATGCCCATGATCCCTGAGACTGTCGTGTCCATGCTCGCCTGTGCCCGCATCGGCGCCGTGCACATGGTGGTCTTCGGCGGGTTCTCCGTGGATGCCGTCGGGCAGCGCTTGGACGACAGCCAGGCCAAGCTGGTCATCACCGCTGACGGCGGTTACCGGCGCGGAAAGCCCAGCGCTCTCAAGCCCGCCGTCGACGGGGCCGTCGCCGACCGTCCCGCTGTCGAGAACGTCCTCGTCGTCCGCCGCACCGGTCAGGAAGTCGAGTGGAACGAGCGCGACGTGTGGTGGCACGACGTCGTCGACTCCGCCAGCACCGAGCACACCCCTGAGGGCCACGACTCGGAGGACCCGCTGTACATCATGTACACGAGCGGGACCACGGCCAAGCCCAAGGGCATCCTGCACACCACCGGCGGTTACCTCACACAGGTCTCCTACACCCACTGGGCCGTCTTCGACCTCAAGCCGGAGACCGACGTCTACTGGTGTGCCGCCGACATCGGCTGGGTGACCGGCCACTCCTACATCGTCTACGGGCCGCTCTCCAACGGGGCGACCGTCGTCATGTACGAGGGAACTCCGGACACCCCCCACAAGGGCCGTTTCTGGGAGATCGTCGAGAAGTACAAGGTGACCATCGCCTACATGGCGCCCACGGCGATCCGCACCTTCATGAAGTGGGGTGACGAGATCCCCGCCAAGTACGACCTGTCGAGCCTGCGCGTGATCGGCTCCGTCGGCGAGCCGATCAACCCCGAGGCCTACATGTGGTACCGGGAGAACATCGGCGGCGGCAACGCCCCCGTCGTGGACACCTGGTGGCAGACCGAGACCGGCGCGATCATGGTCAGCCCGCTGCCGGGCGTCACCTCGGGCAAGCCCGGGGCGGCGATGCGCGGCCTGCCGGGCATCGCCGCCGACGTGGTGGACGAGGAGGGCAACTCCGTCCCCGACGGTGACGGCGGTTTCATCGTCATCCGTGAGCCCTGGCCGGCCATGCTCCGCGGTATCTGGGGCGACGACCAGCGCTACAAGGACACCTACTGGTCGCGCTTCGAGGGTCTCTACTTCCCGGGTGACGGCGCGAAGAAGGACGAGGACGGAGACATGTGGCTGCTCGGCCGCGTGGACGACGTCATGCTCGTCTCCGGCCACAACATCTCCACCACAGAGGTGGAGTCGGCACTGGTCTCCCACCCGAACATCGCCGAGGCGGCGGTCGTCGGGGCCGCGGACAAGGTGACCGGACAGGCGATCGTCGGCTTCGTCATCCTGCGCGGCGGCGAAGAGCAGGTTCCGGAGGAGCTCGTCCAGGAACTGCGCAACCACGTCGGTGCCTCGCTCGGCCCCATCGCGAAGCCCGCCCGGATCCTTGCCGTTCCCGAGCTTCCGAAGACCCGTTCCGGCAAGATCATGCGGCGCCTGCTGCGCGACATCGCCGAGAACCGGGCCGTCGGTGACACCTCCACGTTGACCGACTCGTCGATCATGGACGTGATCGCCAAGCAGCTGCCCGACGCCCCCAAGGGCAGCTAAGGCCACTGGCCCCTCTCGGTCTCCGTCCGGCTGAGAACGCGCGGCGCCCCGTCCCTTTGCTTCCGAAGGGGCGGGGCGCTGTCGCGACTCACCCGTGTGACGAAAGCGAAGCCCTCCGTTTTGCGTGCCGTGAGAGACATGGGTAGTGGCGCATGTGCGAGGATGCGGAGGATCATCCGCGTGTACGGACCGAGAGAAGGGAACCCCCACGATGGCGGACAAGCCGGGTGCCGGCCAACCTGGCGCTGACAGCGACCGTTCCATCGGTGAACTGGTCACCGACGCCACCGACAACGTCTCCCGCATCGTGCGGCTGGAGCTCAAGCTCGCCAAACTCGAGGCCAAGGCGGACGCCACCCGGATCGGGAAGAGCGTCGGAGAGTTCGGGGCCGCCGGTGTGCTGCTCCACCTTGTGGCGATCCTGTTCTCGATCACCGCGGGTTTCTTCTGCGCCGAGGTGTTCGGTTGGGCGTACTGGCTCTCCTTCCTCGCTGTCACGGGCTTCTACCTGCTGATCGCCGCGATCTTCGTGTTGGTCGCCGTGATCAACCTGCGCCGCCGTGAGGGCCTGGCCCGCACCGCGGTCACGACCTCCCGCCTCATGGGTATCCTGCGCGGCGAGATCCGTCCGCCGAACGGCCAGGAGGTCGACTCCAGGGGCGAGACCCCCGCGTCCGCCGCCCGATAACCGCGGCGGTGCTGGACGACTCAGCAGCCTACGTCGAGGGTCCTTGGACCCACAGGACGGTCAGTGCGGCCGGTGCCCGGTTCCACGTGGCCGAGGTCGGCGAAGGCCCCCTTGTTCTGTTCCTGCACGGGTTCCCCCAGTTCTGGTGGGCCTGGCGCGCACAGCTGACCGGTCTGGCCGAGGCCGGTTACCGTGCCGTCGCGGTCGACCTGCGCGGTTACGGGGCCAGTGACAAGACTCCGCGCGGCTACGACCTGGTGGGGCTTTCCCAGGACATGGCGGGCCTGGTCCGTGCGCTCGGAGCGGCGGACGCCGTCGTGGTGGGCCACGGTGTCGGCGGACTCGTCGGCTGGACGATGACCGCCTACCACCCGAGTGAGGTGCGCGCCCTGGCCGCGGTGTCCGCGCCCCACCCCCGGCGCGCGGCACGGGTGCTGTTCTCCGCCGGTCCGGGCGCTCTCCACATGCTCCGGGCCCAGCTACCGGTCCTTCCCGAACACCGGCTCCTCGCCGACGGCTGTATCCGCGTGGGTGAGCTCCTCGACGCGTGGTCCGGCCCCGGCTGGCCGGACCGGGAGACGGAGGAGCGGTACCGGCGGGCGTTCGCCATTCCGAAGGTCTCCCACTGTTCTCTGGAGTACCATCGCTGGATCTTCCGGTCGCGTTGGCGTGCGGACGGACTCAGGTACAGCATGCGTATGCGGACGCCGGTCCGGATACCCGTCCTCCAGCTGCACGGTTCCCTCGACCCCGTGTGCCCGCCCGACACCGCGCGGTCCTCCGGTCGGCTGGTCTCGGGGCCATTCCGATGGGAACGGGTGCCTGGGGCCGGACACTTCCCGCACGAGGAGCGTCCTCGCGAGGTCGAGCGGGCTCTCATAGAGTGGTTGCGGGAGATCGACGGCGAGCGGCGGTGAGGGACTGATGACCAAGGGATCCGGACCCCGGGCGGACGGGGTGCGCGACCGCAACGAGACCGGTCAGGCACAGAACCAGCGCCCCCGTGACCGCTACGGCCGCCCCATGCCGCACGGCAGCGTCGGTGAGGTCGAGCGGGTTCCCGATGACGCGGAGTTCACCGTGGATGAGGGGCTCGCCGAAGCCCAGCGGTTGTTGGACGGGGGCTACGCCTTCACCGCCCACGAGGTCCTGGAGGCCGTCTGGAAGTCCTCGCCTGAGGCGGAGCGGGAAATGTGGCGCGGACTCGCTCAGACCGCGGTCGGCGTCACCCACGCCCAGCGCGGCAACAGGGTCGGCGCTGCCCGTCTGCTGCGGCGCGGCGCGGACCAGGTGGAACCCTTCGGCCCGGATGCCCCGCACGGTATCGCCGTCGCTGGCGTGGCGGGGTTCGCCCGGGCGCTGGCCGACGACCTCGACTCGGGCCGGGCGACGTCCGGTGACGGGATCGACCCCTCGGGAATGCGGTTGCGCGGAGCATAGTTTCGCCCGGTCCGAAACCTCTCGAGGCGAGGGAGGTCCGCGTATCCCGGCCGAGCATCCCTGCATGGCCCCTGGGCGCTCCGGATTTCCGTGAACTCCTGAGAAGGTAGGGACCCCTGTGCCTGATGGGGCCTATGGGGCAAATTTCCTTTTTGTGAAGCCATATACGCTTTAGCGTTAACAATGCATTAACGCATTATGCGAGAAGAAACATGCTATGCAAGACCCATGAAGCTATATATCCGATTCCCAAGATCACCGAGAGATCACATCTTTAACCCCTCTTGGGTAAAAGCCGAACCGGCTCTCTTTCTTGTTCCGTGCCGTGCGTAGAATCCCCGGATCGCCACTCGTGCTCAAGAAACGCGGGCGGCGTGCACCACACAGAAAGGTGGCACCGCTTCGACCCCGACAAGCGTGCCGTCGAGCCAGTTCAGGATCCCTTCGGACGGCGGTACGTCCACGGCGGTGCGCGGCACCGGAGCCTATGAGGCAGCCGTTCCGCACGCCTTCGGTGACGGGGCCGAAAAGGACGTGCCCGTCTCAAGGAGGACGGATTGTCTGGGCTCAACCTCGCCGCTGAGAGCGGTATGGCCCTAGCACTGGAGGGCCGGGATTTCACGCTGGTCATCGTCGTGATGGTGGTCGCGCTACTCGCGCTCGCCGTCGCGGGGATGCTGGTACGTGAGGTTCTCTCCGCCGGTCAAGGGACCGAGCGAATGCGCAACATCGCGGTCGCGGTCCAGGAAGGAGCCGCGGCCTATCTGACACGGCAGTTCCGAACCCTCGCGGTCTTCGTCGTAGCCATCCCCCTTCTACTGCTCCTGCTACCAGCCGACTCGTGGGCCATCGCCATCGGCCGGTCGGTCTTCTTCGCCCTGGGCGCCCTGCTTTCGGCGGCCACCGGCTTCATCGGGATGTGGCTGGCTGTGCGCGGCAACGTCCGCGTCGCCGCGGCCGCACGCGGCGGCGGGGACAGCGACAACCGCAGCGCCATGCGCATCGCCTTCCGCACCGGTGGTGTCGCGGGCATGATCACCGTCGGCCTCGGCCTGTTCGGCGCTGCGCTCGTCGTCGTCCTCTACCGGGGCGACGCACCCATCGTGCTCGAGGGCTTCGGCTTCGGTGCCGCCCTCCTCGCGATGTTCATGCGTGTCGGCGGCGGCATCTTCACCAAGGCGGCGGATGTCGGCGCGGACCTCGTCGGCAAGGTCGAACAGGGTATTCCGGAGGACGACCCGCGCAACGCCGCCACCATCGCCGACAACGTGGGCGACAATGTGGGCGACTGCGCCGGTATGGCAGCGGACCTCTTCGAGTCCTATGCCGTGGTGCTCGTCGCCTCGCTCATCCTCGGCCGCGTGGCGTTCGGTACCGAAGGCCTCGTCTTCCCGCTGCTGGTCCCGATGATCGGTGTCATCACCGCCATCATCGGCATCTTCATCGTGGCGCCCAGGGCCAAGGACCGGACCGCGATGTCCGCCATCAACCGCGGCTTCTTCATCTCCGCCGGGATCTCCGCCCTCCTGGTCACCGCGACCGCCTTCTGGTACCTGCCCAGCAACCTGGAGGAGATGTCCGGGGTCAGCGACTCCGTCCTCGAGGAGGTCGCCGCCGCGGGCACCAACCCCGACCCGAGGTTCATCGCCGTCGCCGCGGTCCTCATCGGTCTGGTGCTCGCCGCCGCCATCCAGCTGCTCACCGGCTACTTCACCGAAACCGACAAGCGTCCGGTCAGGGACATCGGCAACAGCTCGGAGACCGGTGCGGCCACCGTCATCCTGTCCGGTATCTCCGTGGGCCTCGAATCGGCGGTGTACTCGGCACTCGTCATCGCCGGTGCCGTATACGCGGCGTTCCTGCTCGGCGGAGGGTCCATCACCCTCAGCCTGTTCGCCGTCGCGCTCGCCGGTACCGGCCTCCTCACCACCGTGGGCATCATCGTCGCGATGGACACCTTCGGCCCGGTCGCCGACAACGCGCAGGGCATCGCGGAGATGTCCGGCGACGTCGAGGGCAAGGGCGCCGACATCCTCACCGGGCTCGACGCGGTGGGTAACACCACCAAGGCGATCACCAAGGGCATCGCGATCGCCACCGCGGTACTGGCCGCCACCGCGCTCTTCGGAGCCTTCCGCACATCGGTCCAGGAACAGCTCAGCCTCGCGGGGATGGACCCCGATGCCTTCTCCCTCTCCCTGGACCAGCCCGACGTCCTCGTGGGCGTCATCATCGGCGCCTGCGTCGTGTTCTTCTTCTCCGGGCTGGCGATCATGGCAGTGGGCCGTGCCGCCGGCCGGGTGGTCATGGAGGTGCGCAACCAGTTCCGTACCCGCCCCGGGATCATGGACGGCTCCGAGAAGCCGGAGTACGCGCGGGTGGTCGACATCTGCACCAAGGACTCGCTCCGTGAGCTGGTCACTCCCGGCCTCCTCGCAGTCCTGGCCCCGATCGCCGTCGGTTTCGCACTCGGGTACGCGCCGCTCGGCGCCTTCCTCGGCGGCGCCATCGCCGCCGGTGTGCTCATGGCGGTGTTCCTGTCCAACTCCGGTGGTGCGTGGGACAACGCCAAGAAGCTCGTGGAGGACGGCCACCACGGCGGCAAGGGTTCCGCGGCCCACGAGGCCACGGTGATCGGCGACACGGTCGGAGACCCCTTCAAGGACACCGCGGGACCGGCCATCAACCCGCTGCTCAAGGTCATGAACCTCGTCGCCCTGATCGTCGCGCCCAGCGTGGTGATCTACGCGGACAACATCGCGCTGCGGGTCGGAGTCACCGTGGTCACGGTCGGTGTGCTCGTCGGTGCGGTCCTGTGGTCGAAGAACCGCGGGGCCGGAGACGAGACCGACCTCGCCGAGCTCAGTGGCGAGCAGGCACCGAAGGACGCCCCCGAGGCCGGTGACGGTGGCGCAGTCACCGGTGGCGGGGAGCAGCCCGGAGACGGCGGATCCGACACCGAAAAGGACCCGGACAACAAGGACGGGGACCGGAAGGAGGAGGCCCGCGCCGGAGATGCCGGTAAGGGCTGACCCTTCGTCAGCACCCCAGGTGCGGCCGCTCGGGAACCCCCGAGCGGCCGCACCGCGTTCTGGGTTGTGCGGGGGCGCCGTTCCCACTGGTGCGGGCGCACCTAACCTGAACAGGCGGTATCGAGCCGGGCCGCGGTCGCTCCGGAGGAGCGTCAACCGGTTGGCAGGACAAGGGTCAAGAGTCGAATGGGTGGTGCAGCGGTGTCGGGGATTAAGGGACTGGCCATCGTCGTGGGGGCCATGGTGGGTTTCATCGCCCTCCTGGCCGTGATTGCGACGGTGTTGTCGCCGTGAGCCGAACACTGCTACTGATGCGCCACGCCAAGGCGGAGAACGGATACGGCGTTGCCGACTACGACCGGAGGCTGACCGACAAGGGGAGGGGCCAGGCAGAACAGGTTGGCCGGCTGCTCGCCGAGCGGGGGTACGAACCGGACCACGTCCTCTGCTCCGCCGCGAAACGCACCCGGGAGACCCTGGACGGCGTGCTCGCAGTCATGAACATCGACCCCGAGGTCGACTACACGGACGCCGCCTATCTGGCGGGCCCGGACTCGCTCCTGGAGCTGGTCAACTACGTGGACGCCGACGCGCGAACCGTCCTGGTGGTCGGACACAATCCGGCAGTGGCCCAGGTGGCCGCGTCCTTCGTGGGAAGCGAGGCCCTCGTGGCCTACTCTCCGGCGACCGTGGCCGCCGTTGAACTCGAGGTGGAGTGGCTGTACGCCGCACCCGGAACGGGCATGGGAAGCATCCTTAACTGAGGGGCTCGCCTGAGTGCCCGCCTGACCGCTCACTGGAGGGCCCGACTAGCGCCTCGATCGAGGGTTCTGAGATGTGACCCAGGACACACGAAGAAGCGTTTGCGAGGTTGGGTGCCGGGGGGTAGTGTTCTCCGAGTCGCCTCCAACCGGCCCAAGGTCGCAAGGTGGAGCGCGAGCTTCTTGATCGAAACGAACACGGACTCTTCCGTGGGCGTGATCGGATCTTTCGAATCAGACACTCTCTCCACTCAGCCGAGATGGTTCGGGCACTGCCCGGAGCATGTAAGCTCGGAGAGTTGCTTCAGACGCCGGGCGGAAACGCAGGTCGAAAGAAGCGAAACGGGCTTTACCCCGATCTCGTTC